>JBOHIT010000520.1:0-3405 GCA_050726155.1 Bradyrhizobium sp. | reverse complement strand
TCTACGGCATGGGCGAGATCGGCCGCAAGATCGCCGTTCGCGTTGCCGGCTTCGAGACGGAAGTGGGCTACTACAGCCGCAGCCGGCATGACGTGCCGTATCAATATTTTCCGACGCTCGAGGCGCTGGCGGAGTGGTGCAGCGTGCTGATGGTTGCGGTTCGCGCCGGCAGCGACACCCATCATGCCGTCGACGCCAATATCCTGAGCAAGCTCGGCAAGGACGGTTACGTCGTCAACATCGCGCGCGGCTCGGTGATCGACCAGCAAGCGCTGGTTGCGGCGCTGACGGACCAGACCATCGCCGGCGCCGGCCTCGACGTCTACGCCAAGGAGCCGCACGCGCCCGATGCGCTGACGGCACTGCCGAACGTTGTGCTGTCCCCGCATATCGGCGGCCACACGCTGGAATCGCATGTCGCGATGCAGGACTGCGTGATGGCCAATCTCGAGGCGTATTTCGCCGGCAAGCCGCTGCCGTACGGGGTGAAGCTCGGCTGATCGCGCGGTCGAAAGGTTGGGGGAACCCACTGAGCTCGATCGCCTTTTTCGTCCCGCCCGCCGCGGCCTGAATTTTGCCCTTGGCAAGCCGGACGAGACTCGGTAAAGAGCGGCTTCCGGGCGTGCTGGCCGTTGCTGGCACGTCTGTGCTCGCATTCCGAAAACCCGATACGGTAGGAGATCATTCCTTTCAAGACATCCGCATGGATTGCTCGAAGGGGAGAAAACTCATCGTCAGGTATGGAATGCGGCAGGGGGCGTCCGGCTTGCCGGATAACCTCGATCCTGTCCAAGACTGCAGGCGCCCGCGAGGAGATGCAAATCCCTTCAACGGCTTAATCGCATAGCCTGCACAGACGGGTGAAGACCGGATTTCGCTTTTGCGTCGCTTATTGCGGTGCGTGGGCCGATTTGGTTCGAACCTCGACACCCCGCGCCATCTGGTTCGGGAGGGCAGGCTTTTCAATGTCGTCTTGCCCGACGTGTCCGATGGACTGGTGTCTTGAGGTCAGGTTTTGGGTGAGACGATGGGTGCAACCCGGCGGTCTCGCTCTTCGCGAAGGCCGCCAACCGGAGAGAGCTTGCTGTGGAAAGAGCGGCAAAAAAGGACGCGGTTGAGGCGCTGAATGGGGTCTTCAAGACCACCAGCGTTGCAGTCGTCGCCCACTATTCCGGCCTCACCGTGGCCCAGATGCAGAAGCTGCGCATGCAGATGAAGCAGGCGGGTGCGTCGGTGAAGGTCTCGAAGAACCGTCTCGCCAAAATTGCTCTTGAAGGCACGGATGTCGTTGCCATCGGTTCCCTGCTGAAGGGACCGACCGTGATCGCTACTTCAGACGATCCGGTAGCGGCGCCGAAGGTTGCCATCGAATTCGCCAAGACGAACGAACAGTTCGTCATTCTCGGCGGCTCGATGGGTAAAACCGTCCTGGATGTTAACGGCGTGAAGGCGCTCGCCTCGCTGCCGTCACTCGATGAACTGCGCGGAAAGATTGTCGGCCTCCTGGTGGCGCCGGCAACCAAGATCGCTCAGCTCACGACTGCGCCCGCGGCCAAGCTCGCGCGCGTTGTCCAGGCCTATGCCTCAAAGAGCGAAGCGGCCTGACCCTTCGCAAATCAAACCTGGTTCGAACCAATACGTTTAAGGAAACAGATCAATGGCTGACTTACAGAAAATCGTCGACGACCTCTCGAGCCTGACCGTGCTCGAAGCTGCCGAGCTCGCAAAGCTCCTTGAAGAAAAGTGGGGCGTGTCCGCCGCTGCCGCCGTTGCGGTTGCCGGTCCCGCCGGTGGTGGCGCTGCCGCCGCCCCCGCCGAAGAGAAGACCGAGTTCACGGTCGTTCTCGCCGGCGCTGGCGACAAGAAGATCGAAGTCATCAAGGAAGTCCGCGCCATCACCGGCCTGGGCCTCAAGGAAGCCAAGGACCTCGTCGAAGGCGCGCCCAAGCCCGTCAAGGAAGGCGTCAACAAGGACGAAGCTGACAAGATCAAGGCCCAGCTCGAAAAGGCCGGCGCCAAGGTTGAACTCAAGTAACGCAAGTTACTTGGGACGGAATCCCGGGCGGGGCCTAGCTGCACCCGGGATCAGTGCAAAAAGCGTGCTATGGGACAACCAGACGCACGGCGTACACAAAAATGTGTGGGGATTCGTGGGGTTAACCCTCGAATCTCCACTATTGTCACCCCATATCGGGGCGGCAGCAGGAAAATGCGGTAGGCGGCGGGAACGGCAGGGTTCTCGGCGTAAGCCGTTGGGAGACAGTCAAATTTCGGGCTTTCTCAGTCCGTGAAGCGAAAAGTTGTGACGGGCAAGTGCAGTGATGCGCTTGCGCGTCGTTTTGCGTTTTGAAGGTCTGGAGAACGGGTTTGGGACTTAAGTCCTGAATTTGGGCTTTGTTCCGGCGAAGCGATTCGAAATTCAACCCGGGGGCGATGGCAGTCGCGCTTCGGAAGGTTCGCCCATCTAGGGCGACGAAAATGAGAGGCCACGATGGCGCAGCAGACATTCACCGGTCGCAAACGCGTT
The DNA here is from genome assembly GCA_050726155.1 of Bradyrhizobium sp. GTDB lineage: Bacteria > Pseudomonadota > Alphaproteobacteria > Rhizobiales > Xanthobacteraceae > Bradyrhizobium. The sequence goes on along the minus strand of JBOHIT010000520.1, from coordinate 878 downwards.
CGCAAGTTCTTCGGACACATCAAGGAAGTCGCCGAGATGCCGAACCTCATCGAGGTTCAGAAGGCGTCCTACGACCAGTTTCTGCAGGTCGAGGAACCCAAGGGCGGACGGACGGACGAGGGACTTCAGGCCGTGTTCCGGTCGGTGTTCCCGATTTCCGACTTCTCGAACAAGGCCATGCTCGAATTCGTCAACTACGAGTTCGAAGGCCCGAAATATGATGTGGACGAGTGCCGCCAGCGCGGCATGACCTTTGCCGCGCCGCTGAAGGTGACGCTGCGCCTCATCGTGTTCGATGTCGACGAGGAGACCGGCGCCCGGTCCGTCAAGGACATCAAGGAGCAGGACGTCTACATGGGCGACATGCCGCTCATGACGTCCAACGGCACCTTCATCGTCAACGGTACCGAGCGCGTCATCGTCTCGCAGATGCACCGTTCGCCGGGCGTGTTCTTCGATCACGACAAGGGCAAGACCCACTCCTCGGGCAAGCTCCTGTTCGCCGCGCGCATCATCCCCTATCGCGGTTCCTGGCTCGACATCGAGTTCGACGCCAAGGACATCGTGCATGCGCGTATCGACCGCCGCCGCAAGATCCCTGTCTCCTCGCTGCTCTTTGCCCTCGGCATGGACGGCGAAGAGATTCTGTCGACCTTCTACAACGCCATCACGTATGTCCGCGACAAGGCGGGCTGGCGCGTTCCCTATGACTGGAACCGCCTGAAGGGCGTCAAGCCCTCGATCGACCTCATCGACGCCGATACGGGCGAAGTGGTGGTGGAAGCCGGCAAGAAGCTGACGGCTCGCTCCGCCCGCGCCTTGGCCGACAAGGGCCTCAAGGCGCTCCGCGTGACCGACGAGGATCTGGTGGGCCGTTA
>JBOHIT010000519.1:0-3856 GCA_050726155.1 Bradyrhizobium sp. | reverse complement strand
CGCCTTTCGCGCGCGTTGTATAGCGGCGAGGGCCCCTTACGTCACGCCGCTTTAGCCGTTCTCGCGCCGGAATCGCGCCGGTGTGGCATTTTTCTCCGCCGAGCTCTCGCGATTGGCCTCTCGATTGCCCCTGGGGGTGCCTCGCGCCGCGATTTCGGCGACCAGACTGGTCAGTCCACCGACGCTGTTCAGCACCAGGCCCGCATCGCCGTTGACCTCGCCGCGCGCCGATTCGGGCAGGATTGCGCGGCCGAAGCCGAGTTTCGCCGCCTCCTTCAGCCGGGCCGAGGTTTGCGCCACCGGCCGGACTGCGCCGGACAGCGAAATCTCGCCGAAATAGACCGCATCGGTCGGCAACGGCGCATTGACCAGCGACGACACCAGCGCGGCGGCGGCGGCCATGTCGGCCGCGGGCTCCTGGATCCGCAGCCCGCCGGCCACGTTCAGATAGACGTCGTAGCCGGACAGTTTGACCCCGCAATGCGCCTCCAGCACCGCCAGCACCATCGACAGCCGGCTCGGGTCCCAGCCCACCACGGCGCGACGGGGCGTGCCGAGCGTGGTCGGCGCCACCAGCGCCTGTAATTCCACCAGCACCGGGCGGGTGCCCTCGATGCCGGCAAATACCGCCGTGCCGGGGCTGCCGAGATCGCGCTCCGACAGGAACAATTCGGAAGGGTTGGAGACCTCGCGCAGGCCGAGGCCCGTCATCTCGAACACGCCGATTTCGTCGGTCGGGCCGAAGCGGTTTTTCGCCGCGCGCAGGATGCGGAATTGCTGCGAGCCTTCGCCCTCGAACGACAGCACCGCATCGACCATGTGCTCGACCACGCGGGGGCCGGCGATCTGTCCGTCTTTTGTGACATGCCCGACCAGAATGATGGTGGCACCGGATTTCTTGGCAAACCTGATCAGCGCCTGCGCCGAGGCGCGGACCTGCGTCACCGTTCCCGGCGCCGATTCCACCGTGTCGGTCCACATGGTCTGGATCGAGTCGATCACGATCAGCCGCGGCACCGCGCCCTCGGAGAGCGTCGAGACGATATCTTCCACCGAGGTTTCAGCGGCGAGTTGCACCGGCGCATCGGCAAGGCCGAGCCGCTCGGCGCGCAGGCGCACCTGGGCGACGGCTTCTTCGCCGGAGATATAGACCGCGCGATGTCCAGCGCGCGCCATCATGCTGGTGGCTTGCGTGAGAAGGGTCGATTTGCCGATGCCGGGATCGCCGCCGACCAGCAGCACCGAGCCGCGGACAAAGCCGCCGCCGGTAACGCGATCGAGCTCGACCATGCCGGAGGAGAGACGGGGCGCGTCCTGGCTTTTCCCCGTCAGCGATTCCAACGCAAAGGTTCTTCCCCTGCGTTTGGACCGGATCGAGGCCGGCATCGAGGTCGCGCCGGTCGTATCCTCCTCAGCCAGCGTATTCCACTCGCCGCAGGCCTCGCACTTGCCCTGCCAGCGATTGAACGCTGCGCCGCAGTTCTGGCAGACAAAGGAGAGGGTGGATTTGGCCATGAAGTCCTGGTGAGCGGCGCGCGTTCCTATTTTGTTCTATAGCGGGTCCCGGGGCCTACGTCAAAGGTGCGGAGCGCGAAATCGGCGCAATCAAAACAGGTCGGCGATCGTCGACGCGGTCTTGATGCCGGTGCCCGAAATCAACAACACCGTGCTTTCGCGCTCTTTGATGACACCGCGCGCGGTGAGCCTGGCGAACGCCGCCGCGACACTGGCCGATGTCGGCTCCACGAACAGGCCGAGCCGCGCCAGCCGTTTCAGGGCGGCGACGATCTCATCCTCGGTCACCGCCACCGATTCCCCGCCGCTGTCTTTCAGGGCGTGGATCATTTCCTTGAGCCGCAGCGGATGCGCGATCGCGGTGCCTTCGGCGATGGTCTTGTTGACCGCACGGTCTATCGGCGTATCGACGCCGGCCTGGAAACTCGCATCCAGCGGCGAGCAGTTGAGCGGCTGCGCGGCAAACAGTTTTGGAAGTTTTGTTATTTGGCCGGCGGCGAGCAGTTCGGAGAAGCCGATATGGCAGCCGAGCAGGTTGCTGCCCGCACCGACCGGGATGATGATGTTGTCGGGCGCGGCGAAATTGAAATCTTCCCAAATCTCGTAGGCGATCGATTTGGTTCCCTGCAGGAAGAACGGCTGCCAGTTGTGGCTCGAGTAGAAGATCTGGCTGGACTGGCGGATCGCCTCGCGCTCGGATTCTTCGCGCGGCCCTTCGACCAGTTGTACCTCGGCGCCATAGGCGCGAACCTGCGCGACCTTGGCGGGAGACGTGTAGGCCGGCGCCAATATCTTCACGCGCATACCGCCGGCCGCGCCATAGGCCGCGACCGACGCGCCGCCATTGCCTGAGCTGTCTTCCAGCACCGCATCGATGCCGAGCTGCTGCACATAGGACAGCATCACGGTAGTGCCGCGGTCCTTGAAGCTGCAGGTCGGGTTGAACCATTCCAGCTTGAAGAACGGCCGGAAGTCGTCCCATTCCTTTTGCACCAGCGGGGTGCAGCCTTCGCCGAGCGAAATCGGTTTTGCAATCTCGACCGGCAGCGACGCCCGATATCGCCATAGCGATCGTGTGCCGCGATCGATTTCGTCGCGGCCGATGCCGCCCTGCGGACTGATCAGCAACGGCTTTTGTCCGTCGGCGCACCAGCGCGGCACGTCCAGCGGATATCGCTCACCGCTGCGCGGTTCGACGTAGAAGGAGGCGTCCGGGTTTCGTTGGGATCGGGGCATTGGATCAGCCATGCACGGGTTCATTCTTTCCTTGGCCTATGCGCCCGGACACAGGGCAAGGTCAACCTCCACATGGCTGCGCCGCTCAGGCCGCCAACTGCTCCCGCGTCCAGATGCCCACCGGTTGCTCGAGGCCGCGGATGGTCCGGGGCGGGTTTTCGACAAGGTGCAGAAAGTCTTCGCTCGAACTGCCGGTTTCCGCCCGCGCCCGCTGCACGAGTTCGTCACTGGCGATCATCGCGCAGCCGTATTCCCGCGTAAGCGTTTCCAAACGGCTGGCGGCATTCACAGCTGTGCCGATCACGGCGAATTCAAGCCGGTTCAGTCCGATATCGCCGAGTACGACCTGACCGTAGTGCAATCCAATGCTGAGCCGGATGGGCGGTTCATTGTGATTGTTTCGTTCGCGGTTGAGTTCGGCGATCGAGCCGATCATGGCCTGCGCGCAGCGCAGCGCGTTGCCGGCGTCGGAATCGCTGGCGAAGGGGGTGCCGAATGTCGCCATCAATCCGTCGCCGAGATATTTATCGAGCGTGCCGCCGTGCCGGAACACCTCGCGCTCCATCCGCTCGTGAAACAGGCGCAGTGTCGCAATCACCTGCATCGGGCTGCGGGCGTCGGCATAGGCGGTGAAATCGACGATGTCGGCGAACAGCACCGCGACATTCTGGGTTCGAACCTGTTTGAGCGGTTCGTCGTTTTTGGATAATTGCTCGACGACATTGGGCGAAAAATACCGCGCGAGGTTGATGCGTTCGCGCTCGATGCCGGCGTGGCTGATCAAGAGCGCGTTGGCGCGTCGCGCCGCCAGCGCCAGGGTCATGGCGACGATCAGGAAGACGGTGATTTGCTGGAACCGGGCGCCAAAACCGATCGAGGCGGGGTCGATGATATCGAACAGCCTGATGTCGGAGCCGACGGCGGCGCGCACCCGCTCCGACAGCGCGGCGTGGGTTTGCGGCTGCAGGTAAACCCAGCCGACGCCGACCGCCCACAGGCCCGAAGTCCAGAACCCCATCGCCACAACGGTGCGCCAGGAATAGGCCATGGTCGCGGTGGACAGAAAAACAAAGAAGTAGATGAAGCTGTCGAACCGGTACTGCAT
>JBOHIT010000518.1:0-5174 GCA_050726155.1 Bradyrhizobium sp. | reverse complement strand
GAGCACGGCTTTGCGCACTTCCAAGCCTTTGTCGTAGGTCTTCTGGTCCATGACGTTTCCTTTAGGTGTTCTTACGGGTCGTACGGGACGTTACGGGGGCCAGCCCCGCCAGTCACGCCTTCGTGTTATGCGTATTTCCGGGTGTGGGTTACCGCCGGAACCGGGTGCCTCATTGCCGCCGCTGTGCTAGGCTGATTTGTCGGCAACCCGGAGAGTTTGTTGAACGGCGTCAACCCTGACCCAAAGCAGCCCGCGCGCGAGCCTGATGCGATTGCGCGACTGCAGCTGACGCAGGCCCTGCAACGGGCCCAATATGCCATCGCGTGGGAACGCGGCTGGCCGATTCTGGCCCGGCTTTTCACCGTCATCGGACTGTTTTTAGCGGTGTCCTGGGCCGGATTGTGGCTGGCGCTGCCGTTCCTTGCCCGTGTCGTCGGCATCGCCCTGTTTGTGGCGCTGGCGCTCGGCGCGCTGTTCCCTCTGCTGCGCTATCGCTGGCCGACCCGCGAAGAGGGCCTGAGCCGGCTCGACCGCGGCACCGGCATTCGCCATCGCCCGGCCACCGCTCTCACCGATACGTTGGCGAGCAAGGATCCGATCGCACTCGCTTTGTGGCAGGAGCAGCGCGAACGCACGCTGGCCTCGATCAAGCGCATCCGCGCCGGTTTGCCGTCGCCGCGGCTGCCGATCCACGATCCCTGGGCGCTACGCGCGCTGGTCATGGTGATGGTGGCGGCGACCTATTTTGCCGCCGGTGACGAACGTACGATGCGGATCGCCGCGGCGTTCGACTGGAATGGCGTGCTGGCGCCGGCCAATATCCGGGTCGACGCCTGGGTGACGCCGCCGGCCTATACCAGCAAGCCGCCGATCATCCTTTCTGCCGCCAACAGGGACGCCGGCGGGCCCGAAAGTGGACCGCTGGCGGTCCCGGCGAGCAGCACGCTGCTGGTGCGCTCGAGCGGCGGCTCGATCGATGTCGTGGTCGGTGGCGGCGTCACCGAAGTCGCACCCAGCGAACAGGCGCCCAAGGGCACCAATGAACGGCATTTCAAGATCGCTGGTGACGGTACCGCGCACGTCCGTGCGCCGGCCGGCCAGCCGCAATGGAAGTTCGCGGCGACGCCCGACCGTGCGCCGACCATTTCACTGGTGAAGGATCCGGAGCGCCAGGCCCGCGGCTCGCTGCAGATGTCCTACAAGCTCGAGGACGATTACGGCGTCACCGAAGCCCGCGCCTCGTTCGCCGCCCGGCCGGCTGATTTCGGCAAGGAAGGTGCAAAGGAAACTTCCAAGGAAGCTTCAAAGTTACCGGCAAAGGGCGAGAAGACCGTCGAAGCCCGGCCGCTGTTCGCAGCGCCGCAGTTTCCGCTTGTGATGCCGAACGCGCGCACCCGTAACGGCGTCGGCCAGACCGTGAAGGATCTCAGCGAGGATCCCTATGCCGGCGCCGATGTGACGCTGACGCTGACGGCAAAAGACGAAGCCGGCAATGAAGGCAAGAGCGAGCCGTTCAACATGCGGCTGCCGGAGCGGCTATTTACCAAGCCGCTGGCACGCGCGCTGATCGAGCAGCGGCGGATCCTCGCGCTCGACGCCAACCAGAATAGCCAGGTCTACGCCGCGCTCGACGCGCTGATGATCGCGCCGGAACTGTTCACGCCGGAAGCCGGGCATTATCTCGGCCTCTATAGCGTCGCGCGCCAGCTCGAAGCGGCGCGCACCGACGACGCCATGCGTGAGGTCGTCGCCAGCCTGTGGTCGCTCGCCGTCACCATCGAGGACGGCAACATCACCGATGTCGACAAGGCGTTGCGCGCGGCGCAGGAAGCGCTGAAGCAGGCGCTGGAGCGCGGTGCCAGCGACGAGGAAATCAAGAAGCTCACGGACAATCTGCGCGCCGCGCTGGACAATTTCCTGCGCCAGCTCGCTGAGCAGCTGAAAAACAATCCGCAGCAATTGGCGCGCCCGCTCGATCCCAATACCAAGATGCTGAGCCAGCAGGATCTCAAGAGCATGCTCGACCGGCTGGAACGGCTGTCACGCTCCGGCGACAAGGACGCCGCGAAGCAGCTATTGGAACAGCTACAGCAGATGCTGGAAAACCTGCAGATGGCGCAGCCTGGCCAGGGCGGCGACGACATGGAGCAGGCGCTGAACGAACTCGGCGACATGATCCGCAAGCAGCAGCAATTGCGCGACAAGACCTTCAAGCAGGGCCAGGATTCGCGGCGCGATCGCTCGCGCGGCAAGCAGGGCGATCAGAACATGGGCGATCTGCAGCAGGACCAGCAGGGCCTGCGTGACCGCCTGAAGAAATTGCAGGAAGAACTCGCAAAGCGTGGCATGGGTCCCAGCCAGCGCGGTGACAAAGGTCAGCGCGGTGAAAAAGGTCAGCAGGGCCAGCAAGGCGGCGATCAGGGCGATGGCGAGGACGGGTTAGATCAGGCCGATGGCGCGATGGGTGACGCCACGGGCCGGCTCGGCGAAGGCAACGCCGATGGTGCGGTGGATTCGCAGGGCCGCGCGCTGGATGCGTTGCGCAAGGGTGCCCAGAGTCTCGCCGAAGCGATGCAGCAGGGCGATGGCGACCAGCCGGGCGATGGCCCGGGTAATCCCAGGGGCCGGCAGCAGGGCGCGCAGAACGGCACCGATCCGCTCGGACGGCCGTTGAAGCACAACGAGTTCAATGACGATTACTCGGTGAAGATTCCCGGCGAGATCGACGTGCAGCGTGTGCGCCGCATCCTGGAAGAACTGCGCCGCCGGCTCGCCGATCCGGCCCGCCCGCAGATCGAGCTCGACTACATCGAGCGGCTGCTGAAGGATTACTAGCCTCCGCTGTCATCGCCCGCCCGAGTGCGCAATTGCGCACGGGGACGGGCGATCCAGTATTCCAGAGACGCCAGCGATAGAGTCGAGAAGCCGCGGCGTACTGGATACCCGCATGCGCGGGTATGACGACGTGAGGGTGCGGTGCGCTCGATGCCGCGCGCTAAATCTTCCTCGCCGCCAGCGCATCCGCCACGGCGGTGCGGATATCCGCCACCGAGAACGGCTTCGTCACCACGTCATGCACGATCGCATTGAGGCCTGAGGCGCGTTCGCGCTGATCGGCAAAGCCGGTCATCAGCAGGATCTTCAGGTCGGGAAAATCGCGCGCCGCCGCCAGCGCCAGCGCGATCCCGTCCATGACAGGCATCTGGATGTCGGTGAGCAGCAGGTCGAACCGGCCGGCTTCGCGGGTGAGGATGTCGAGCGCCTCGGCGCCGTCCTCGGCGGTGACGGTGTCATGGCCATCCATGGCGATGGCGCGCGCCACCAAAGAGCGCATCGAGTCTTCGTCGTCGGCGATCAATACACGCGGCATGGCATGGTCTTCTGATTCAAGCACGGCTCATTTGCGAGCGGGCCGCTCGGCCAACTACGCGCGGCCGGCCGCCAGATCCCGCTTGTTGAAGAAGCGTACGTCAATATTGCGGCCTTCGGGCGGCGGTGACGCCAGCCGCGACTTGAAATAGGCGCGCTCGCCCGGGTTCAGCACCGGCTGCTCGAGCACCGCGTTCCAGGCGTAGATCTCGGCACCCTGTTCGTCGCGAACGCTGAAGCGCAGCCGCGGCAGTTCGACCGGTTTCCTGGTCTCGCCGACGATCACGCCTTCGATCACCAGCACCGGCTTGCCGTCCACGGTCTCGTTGGTGATCTTGATGTCCTTGAACGCCAGCCCGCGCAGATTCACATCGAGCCCGACCAGTTTGTAGAACGCCGCGGTCTGCGGCAGCAGCCGCACCACATCGGTGCGCCAGAACATCAGCGCCACGACCAGCGTGCCCATTGCGACGCAGGCGATCGGGGCGCTTATCGATGGCATTCCCGGAATCGGCGGCAATTTGGGCAGCCGGAACAGGCTGGCCAGCCGCGAACGATGGGTGGAAATCGCCTCTTCATGCGCCTCGGCATCCTGCTGGGCTACGGACGGCCATTCGGTGTCATTGCCACGGGGACCTTCGCCGTCGGCGGGCCAATCGGCCGAAAGCGGGGGACTGTCGACCACGGGGGTGTCCTGCGCCTCTTCCTGGCGGGCCATGGCTTCCCACTCGGCGGCCGCATCGGCTTCGGCGTTCGCGCTCCCCTGGCTCGCTTCCGCCATGGCCGGCACGGCAGGCGCGATCTCGACCGCGTCCTCTGGGCGCGCCAGCCAGATCTCCTTGCAGCGGGAACAGCGGACGTTGCGGCCGGCGGCACCCAGGGTGGCCAGCTTGATCGCAAAGGATGTTGTACAATGGGGGCAAACGATGTGCATGGAGCCCGTTCCACAGTGACTTTGCCCGGATGCTACATAGCGACCGTTAACGAATCGGAAACCATAACGGTCGCACAAGAGTTTTGTCCGGTTCGCGCCCGAAACAGCGGGCGGCGAGCCCCAAATAGCGGGTTCCCGGCCAAGGTCCATGTCGCGACCCAAATCGGCGCCCATCTCGAGCGGAGCTGAACTTGGTTCGGTTCGAAAATGTCGGATTGCGCTACGGGCTCGGCCCGGAGATTCTGCGCGACCTGTCGTTCCTGATCCCGGCCCATTCCTTCCAGTTCCTCACCGGCCCGTCGGGAGCCGGCAAGACGTCATTGCTGCGGCTGTTGTTCCTGTCGCTGCGGCCGACGCGCGGCCTGGTCAATCTGTTCGGCCACGACGTTTCGCTGCTTGGCAAGGACCAGGTTGCGGATTTGCGCAAGCGCATCGGCATCGTGCTGCAGGATTTTCGCCTGCTCGATCACATGACGACCTACGAAAACGTGGCGCTGCCGTTCCGCGTCATGGGGCGCGAGGAAGCCACCTACCGCCGCGAAGTGATCGATCTCCTGAAATGGGTCGGGCTCGGCGAGCGGATGGACGCGTTGCCGCCGATCCTGTCCGGCGGCGAGAAACAACGCGCGGCGATCGCGCGCGCGGTGATCTCGCGGCCGCAACTGTTGCTCGCGGACGAACCGACCGGCAGCGTCGATCCGACCCTGGGTCGGCGCCTGCTCCGGCTGTTCATCGAGCTCAACAAGTCAGGCACCGCTGTCATCATCGCGACCCACGACATCACGCTGATGGATCAATACGAGGCGCGGCGGCTGGTGCTGCATCAGGGACGCTTGCACATCTATGAGTAGAAACGGTGACGAGTATGCGC
>JBOHIT010000517.1:0-17517 GCA_050726155.1 Bradyrhizobium sp. | reverse complement strand
GATGTAGACGTTCCTGCGCTCGATATCGAAAATCGACGCCACGAACTCCATTCGCTTGTCGGCCGACAAGACCTTGACCCCGGTCTCATAGGTGCGCGAGGTCGTCAGCAACAGCGGCACCGTCGGGGCCAGAATGAAGATGTTGGCGACGGTCGGATCGGCCGCGGTGGCGTACTGGCTATAGAAGGTTAAGCCCGGCACAGCCTCCCAGGTATAACCGACCCGGCTGGTCACCGGACTAAAGGTCGTCGTGAACGGATATCCGCGATCGGAACGCAGCACGCCTTCCGGCGAGAACCGCGTCCGCGACAGTTCGATGTCCTCGACGCGAATGCCGCCTATCAGCGCGAAGTTGGACGTCAGTTTCAGGCGGTCCTCGAATGAGAGCGAGACCTTGTTGAGGTGGGTATAGATTTTCTCGTCGCTGCGCGGCCCATAGAGGCCACGATCGGGATTGATCAGCTCGACATTGTCAGAAAAGAACAACGTATCCTGCGACACATTGAACTGCAGGCTGCTTGCCGCAACCGTTGCCACCAGCCGGTTGTCCATGCCGCCGAGATTCGAATTGATCGTGAGGTCGGTGACGTTGCCGTAGAGTCTCTGGGCATGGTCGAGGGCAAGACGCTCGCGGTAGACGTTGTTCGGCCCGGAATCGTCGAACGAACTGATCTCGTTGTTGAACCAGCTGCGGCGCGCTTCGTAACCGTAAGCCTGGCTCTTGAGCGAAATATTGTTGGTGATGTCCCACTGGAAGCCGCTGCGCAGCCACAGCTCCTGCGCACCGCTGTGGTTGTCGAGCACGTTGTAGTTCGTCTTGAGCGTCCGGGCATCGATCGTGACCGGATTTAACGCCCCGGCGTGACCGTTGAGATAGTAGTTGGTCCAGAGTCCTGAGACGATTCCATTGGTCGGAACGATGCCGGGCGCGTTCGCCGGCACCAGCGGCGTTCCCCAATAGAAGCGGTCCTTGTCCTGCTTGTACTCGGCAGCACCCCAGATCTTGAAATTATCCGTGACGCGATAATTCAGCTGGCCCGAGACGTTGCTGAGCCGGGAATAAGTGTCGTCGATAAAGCCGACATTGTTCGAATGCGTGATGTCGAAACGATAATCCAGCCCATCGATCTTGGTGCTGCCGCCGGAACCGTAGCCGGCGCGGTAGCCTTTGAACGAATCGAACGATGTGAAAGCGTCGTTGACGATCGGTCCGGTATGCGGCGCTTTGGTCACGTAGTTGACCGTGCCACCGGTGGCGCCAATGCCCGACAGAAGCGAGGCCGGTCCCTTGATGATCTCAACCTGCTCGAGATTGGCGGTGTCCATGGGACGGCCCGTCATGGTTGAGGGGCCAACCCAGATACCGTTATAAAGCGTGTTGATCTGGTCGCCGGCAAAGCCGCGCATCGAGAAGATCGCTGGCGCGCCCGGCGAATCGCCGCCGGTTACGCCGACGGCCGCCTTTGCGATATCGGTTGTCGTCCTGAGGCCGCGATCCTCGATCACGTCCTTGCCGATGACCTCGACCGTCGCCGGTGTTTGGCGCGGGGTGAGACCCAGCCGGGATCCGACCTCGGTGACGACGTTGGTGTTGAGCGGTGTTTGGGGCACCCCCCTGACGTCGGCCGCGGCGGGCACGACGACAGCCGTTTGCGGACGGGGTCGACCGGCAACCCGCGCGGTGGTTCTGCTTTTCGGCGTCCCCTGGCTAACCCGGCGTACCGGCCTGCGATCCGGCGGGGATACGACCACCGGCCCCAGATTGTCGGTCCTGCTTCCGGCTGGCGCGGCGGTCTGGGCGATACCCGGATCGATCGATCCCGAAGCGAGGAAAGCAAGAAGACCCAGCGGCGCCACCGACGCGCGCCAATAACGCTTTAGCGCAAGGCCACGACGCCTCGGCGCCAGTTGCTGCCAACGGCGTGAAAAATGACCGGCAAAAAAATTTGACACTGTACGGCTCGACGGCGACACGACACTCCGTCAGCGCGGTCGCTGACATTCTGCCCTCGCCCCAAGCGGCAGATACACCAGCTACTCTTGCGACATCGGAGCACCCCGCCCGACGCGTTCGCGCATGACCATGGTCGGCAGCAGGTTTCCTGGCTTGCGGGTCATCGCCTCGGACCACCTTCCCGGGGATATTGTCGATCCCCAGTGGTATTTATGGTCGTCGGCTATCCGCCTACAGTTGCGGGGGCAGCCGCGGATTTGTGTACTCGCGCACACGCACCGCATTCCCTTGGCTAGCCCTTGCGGGCACTACCGGTCATAAACGTGGCATCGGATCGTGTTGAGAGTCAATCGCAGAATCGATTCCCATCCATCGCTGCGATCCCTGCTAAACAACACGCGCGGGCAAGTTGCCGCACGGCCACACATGATCGATTGATGTCGTCCAGCAAGACACCCATTTGGCGCGATGATGTTGACGCGCTGGCATTTCAGCCGGGGCAACACAGCGGCCTCTGCATGGTGCATCGTCGCGCGTTCCGCACCCTATTGCGGGCAGCGCCGTCGCCAGACCAATGTGTCGGATTCTTCAACGCCCATCAGGAGGCGTTTCAGGCGGCGGCCCGTGCCAAGCTGCAGCGGGTTAACATAACGTCGACGGCGAATTTTCACCTGACCAGCCGCGACGTGACCAGGCAATTGAAAAAATAGGGTCGCACTCGCTTAACTCCTCGGCTAGAATGGGCACCTTCCAAGAGGCCCGACATGCAACAATCCCAAGCTGCCCATCTGCCCGCCACCGCCACCGATTCGGGCGTTATCGCTCAAGCCGTCCTGGCCATGGCCCTCGGCCTTTTCATTGTCGGCGTGGTCGGCTTCTCGCACATCAGCGCCGTTCATAACGCCGCGCATGACGTCCGCCACGCCAACGCATTTCCCTGTCACTGACTGATAATGCCGGTTTTCAGGTCTATCGTATTTTCGGCCGCGCTTGCCGGCCTGATCGTCGGCGCGGTGATTTCGATTGCGCAGTTCTTCGGTACGGTACCGTTGATCCAGCAGAGCGAAGTCTACGAACGCAAAGTCGCAACGTCACCGGCGGCGCATGAGCATGCCGGCGCCACCCAGGATCAAGCCAAGGCCCACAGCCACGAAAGCGAATGGGAGCCCGAGGACGGCTTTCAGCGCAACACCTTCACGGTGGGGGCCAATATCCTGACCGCGATCGGCTTTGCCCTGTTGCTGTCAGGCGTTTATGCGATCCGGGGCCGGCACGTGACGTGGCGCGAAGGGCTGCTGTGGGGGCTCGCCGGCTTCATCGTCTTTACCGCCGCACCTGGCCTCGGCCTGCCGCCGGAATTGCCGGGCATGCCGGTGGCGCCACTGACCGCGCGCCAGACCTGGTGGATCGCCACCGCGGCGGCGACGGCCGGCGGGCTTTGCCTGCTGGCCTTCCGCACCGCCGCCTGGGCCGCGGTCCTCGGCCTCGTTTTGATCGCGCTGCCGCACCTGATCGGCGCGCCGCTGGCGCCGGAAGCGCATAGCGAGGTTCCCGCCGCATTGTCCCATCGATTTGTCGTCGTGGTGACGCTGACCAGCCTGTTGTTCTGGGCACTACTGGGCGTCGCCACCAGTATAATTTTCAGTCGTATCTCGCGACCGCAATCATAAAGTCCACGCCCTACCGACGCGGCGCGTGCCTCACGCAAGCTCCATCAGGGACGCGCGTTACCATCCATGCAGCCACTGATCGGCGTCCGGCGGGGTCGAAATCCCGGAATTGACATCGAGCTGGCGATATTTGCCGCCGAAGAAAACCAGCGGACGGGTAGCTGCTCCGGAATGCGCCGTCAACGACAACACCTGACCGACGATGATGAGATGATCGCCGCCGTCGTATTTGGCATATGACTGGCACTCGATCCATGCCAGCGCATCCGACAATAACGGGACCCCTCCGAGTCCCTGGCACAGAGGCACTCCGTCCCATTTATCGGTCAGCGCGCGGGCGAAGCGCGTCGAGAGCGCGCTCTGGCTCTCGCCAAGGATATTGACCGCAAAGCAATTGACCGACTGCCAGGCGGCAAACGCTTTCGACTGGCGCCCGATGCTGAACAGGATCAGCGGCGGGTCCAGCGAGACCGAACTGAAGGAGCTTACGGTCGCGCCGAGATATCCGCTGCGATCGCCGCCACCACAACCGGCGTTTCCGGCACTCGTGATTACGACGACACCGGTCGCAAACAGACCTAACGCATCACGGAAGTCGCGGTCAGAAAACGGCCGCGGCTCGCATGCCCGCGTCATTTCCGCGCTCTTGCTGTTCATGGCTAGCTCCTATGCCGTTGCACGGCGCCGGGACTTTAGCTTGCGCGTTGTGCGGCCACCGCGAAACGCGGGACGCGGCAGGTGGCGACCTGAACCGTTCGCGTCGTCGCGGGGCTGTTGCGGCTGCGGCCAATGAACTGAGGGTCGCCTCGCGCGATCACCGCGCCGATGGCCGCAATATCGCCGTTCCGGATCGCGTCGAGCGCCGTCTGCTGTGAGCCCCCATCGGGCGCATCGACGAGCACGAGATCGGCGATGCGGCCGGGCCTGACGTAGCCGGAGTTCAAGCCGTAGATGCGGGCGTTGCTGCCTGTCGCCGCCGCGATCGCATGCTCCGGAGGGACCTTACCGAGGCTCGCCAGATGCGACACCGTATAGAGCATGCCGAGCGGCATGATCCCGCTCCCGGTGGGCGTGTCGGTTGCGACGATCAACCGGTCGAACGCATTGTGTCTTGTTGCGAGCGAGGCGGTCAGCAGCGCCGTCCGCAGGTTCCCTGCGGTGCAGATCTGAAGCGCAATCTCGCTCTCGCAAACCAGCCGCTCGAAATCGGCATCGCGCATCGCGGTCGGGCCGCCATTCACGTGGAACGATACGTGCGGGTTCATGGCGAGGAGGTGTTCAGCCGTCACCGCACCGGAGCCCGGTATCGACGATCCACCGGTATGGACCGTGGTGATCATTCCGCTGGCACGGGCCGCGGCCACCAGCGGCACATAGTCGAACGCGCTCGACACCGCGCCAAATCCGGCCTTGGCAAGCCATACACCTTGCCGCCGCAAATCCGCAAAATCGGTTTCGACGAGGCCCGGCTCCAGAATGACGGAGCCGGCATGCACCGTCATACCGCCGGGACGATAGCTCTCGAAGCATTTTCGCGCGGCAATGGCGAGCGCCTTGACGCCGTCGGGATCGCGCGGCCGGCCCGGAACATGGACCTCCGACGCCGAAATGGCGGTCGTGGTCCCACCGTGGATGTAGCTTTCGAGGTATCCGACGGTTTGCTGGCGCGGGGTGTAATCGCCGAAAGTGATATGAACATGGGAATCGATCAGGCCCGGGATCAGCGTCGTGCCATCGGCATCGATCACGATATCGGCCTTTTCGATCGCCGACACCGGCGCCGTGCCGACCGACGTAATGAGCCCGGCGTCACATATCACGGTATCGCCGGTTACGAACGGATCGCGCCAGTCGCCGGTCAGGATCAAGCCGATATTGACGATCGCTACTCGCATGGCGTCCCCGATTTGTCGCCTGGCAGGCCCTTAATGTTTTACGGTGCGCTCGTCTTCCAGCGCGAAGCTCGACAGCAGGCTCTCGACCAGATTGTCCGAGGATTTCCAGCCATAGGTCCTGAAACTGTGACCGGCAGTGACAAACTGCGCACCGGCGTAGAACATCTCGTACTGGGTATGGCGCGATCCGAACTCGGACCCGATTGCATCCCACGCCGCCTTGAGGAACTTGACCTTCTCCTGGGGATCAAGCGCTGACGAGCGCTGGGTCTTGCGGATCAGCGGTTCGATGTCGGGGTTATCCCAATCCCGGAATGACGACGGCAGCATGATGAAGGCACCGCCCGCCAGTTC
This sequence comes from Bradyrhizobium sp., assembly GCA_050726155.1. GTDB lineage: Bacteria > Pseudomonadota > Alphaproteobacteria > Rhizobiales > Xanthobacteraceae > Bradyrhizobium. The sequence continues at coordinate 11,644 of JBOHIT010000517.1, read as the reverse complement.
GCGGATCACATTGATCATGCGAGGATAAAGCTCCTGGGTGATCACCTGCGACGAGTACAGATGGTGGCGGTTGGGTATCCAGTAATTGCCGAGCTGCTCGCCGCTTGCCTCCATGCCGTGCAGCATGGCCTCGACCATTCCGACATTGGCGGCCAGTCGCCCGAGTTGTTCACGAACCTGCGGCATCCCCGAGGTGCCGATCGTCTCCGTGAGCTTGTGCGCGATGCCGACCAGGAATTTGAGTTTGACCACGAGGCGGATCTGCGACTGATAATTCTGGAACACATGGCCGGGCGTATCGTGGAATTGGGCGCGGCAGAGGTCCACATCGCGATGGACGAACAGACGATCCCAGGGAACCTTGACGTCGTCGAAGTAGATCACGGCATCGTTTTCGTCAAAGCGCGACGAGATCGGATTGTCGTAGACCGAGACCGCGCCTGCTTCGTAGGATTTGCGCGACAGCACGCGCAGACCCTTGGCGTTCATCTCGAGCGCGCAGCAAAACGCGAGCGCTTCCTCACCCGCCTTCAGCGGTTGCAGATTGGCGACAAAGATTTCGTTCGCCATGATGGAACTGGTGCCCATCATCTTCGCGCCGCGGATCGTCACGCCGGTGGCGTCTTCGTCGACGATCCGGGCCACCAGATCTTCTTCCTGGTCGCCCCAGTCCTTTGAACGGTTGGCCTGCGGATTGATGATGACATAGGTCAGAAACAGATCGCTCGAGCTGGCGTAGTCGAAATAATCCGCAAACGCCTTCGCGCGTGCCTCGCCTCCCCGCCTGAAGACGTCGAGACCGATTCGCTGGCCGACCAGCGCCGAGGCCAGATGGTCCGGAGACCGTCCCATAAAACCATAACTGCATTCGGCCCAGGCGGTGAGTGCCTTCCGCCGGCTGGTCATCTCGGCGTAGGAGCGCGGGATCTGCCAGGCGCGGTTGATACGGCGGTTGGCGTGCTCGGGCGCAAATGTCATGAGCTCCAGATTTTCAGCTGCGGTCTGAAAATCATAGAGACTGGCGGCAGACGCAACGGATTTGCGAAACGCCGGATGCTCGGTCACATCCGGAACCAGCGCGCCGTCGATATAGACCGTGCGCCCGTCTTTCAGCGAAGCCAGATGCTCGGCGCCAGTCTTGCATATAGCCATTGGTATTCTCCGTTCAGGCCGGGATCGAACTAGACGAGGCCGTCGAGGCCCCTGATATCGGGGGCGGCGAGACCGCCGACGCGATGGTTCAGCCGGCCGCGGTTCGCATAAGCGCAGATGATCGCGATCTCATCCGGCAGCGGCGCATCAGGCAGCATGATCGAGACGCCGTCATAGTGCGACCGGACATAGAGCGCATCCTTGTGCGCGAGCGGAATGTCGATCATCGAACCTGCCGCTGCGCGCTTGGTGAAGGAGGAAATCCAGGCCACGCCACCACCGGCCGCGTCGCGGATCACGTTGCCGAACACAGTCGTCAGCAGGGCGACGCCATGCTCCTGCTCGCCGGCGAGACCGATGATCGCGGCCTTGCCGTAGCTCTGGATCGGATGGTCGCCCATCGCGGCGACCGCGATGCCGGACATTTCGCGCCCGAGCGCCTCGCTGGCGGAGACCAGCGAAGACAGATCGGCCTGATAGCGGCCCGCGAACGGGTTGGCAATCACGGCAGCGGTTGCGACTTTGCGCAACGGCGGCTCGCCCGCAAAACCTGCTTCGTGGCGGGCCTCATCGACCAGGGTAATGATTTTCCGGATGCGCATTGTCGTCCTCGAAATGTCATCCTCTAATAGCTAACTTTAAAAGCTATTGCAAGGCGTATTTCGAGAGATAACGCGCGCGGCCGTGCTCGACGCAGCGCGAGCGCGGCAATCGACGTTCCGGTTGAAGGCGGATCAGGCGCGCAGAAACCTGCCTACTGCAGGTCGAGCTTGGGCTGGGACTGCGAGCCCGCCACATCGGGTGCGGGGCCGCCGGTACCGTCGGCAAAATAGGCCTGCAATCGCAGCGCGCGATTGCTGCTATCGATCAGCCGCTCCATCATATCGGACAGCTGCTTGAACTCGCTCGCGCTCAGGCAATCGAATTGCACGTCGTTGACCTGACGCTGCACCGGCGCCAGTTCCGCGAGCCTCGCCCATCCCTTTTCGGAGATTTCGAGACGCACCCGCCGGCGATCGTTCGGATCCGGCGTCTTGTGAATCAGCCCCCGCTGCAGCAGCTTGTTGGTCACCGTGGTAACGAACGCGCCGCTGAGATAGAGATGCTCCGCGATCCGGTTGACGCTGACATCGCCTTCATGGACGGTGAGGTGTCCGATCGAGATCAGCACCGTGTATTCGATCCCGACGAGGCCGATGCGGGCACCGTGGCCGGAACGAATGGCCTCGTGCCTTGCGAAGAACCCGAACAGCCCGTGCACAAGGCTGCGGAATGCGCGGTCCGAGCCCTGCACCAGCAGTTCGGGACGCGACACCGTCAACGGCGCCGAGGCGCGGGAAGCCTTGATGGGAGCGCCGCCTTTGGGTGCGGCAGCGACCTTGCCCTTGCCGGGCTTCGACACCGAGGCCGTGCGAGCCGATTTCACAGTTTTTTTCATCGGCATCACCATCGCTCAACGGTCGCTAGAGAGGTCACCCCACCTGACGAGAATCACGGGAATCGGATCCTCGCCGGGTGGGTGCCTCTCTTACACCGCTGACCGCGACAGGGCTACGTCTGACGCGAAAAAACTTTCAAAATTAGCTATCGTATTCCGGCGAACGGCGCGGGGCGGTCAGTTGCTCTTCAAGACATCACCGAACCGGGCCCAGGTCTTGCCGTCGAATTTGACCAGCTGAAACTGCTCGATCGGATAATGATCCTCGACGCCGGTATTCAACTTGATTCCGGGCAGCAGCAAAGGGAGCTCCAGGTTCCGGATGCTGTTGGCCTGCTTCATCACGTTCTCGCGCGTCAGATCGTTGCCGCACTGCTTCAGGATCTGCACGAAGGTCGCCGCGATCGAGACGCCGATCTGGTTCTGCGGGTCCTTTACGTCGCCATCCGGATAGTACTTCTTCATAAAGGCCAGATACCACTTCATGCCTTCATCGTCGGCGAATTGCGGGTCGACGGGGTCCTTGATGTAGGCGGTCGAGATCAAGCCGACCGCGTTGTTGAGACCGGCCGGCGCCAGCACGGTCGAAATCGAATTGGCGTTCTGCACCAGGAAATGCGTCGGGTGCCAGTCGAGCTCGGCCGCCTTCTTGATGGTCTGGGCCGCAGCCTTTGCGGTCGATGCGCTGAACAGCACATTGGCGCCGGAAGCTTTCAGCGTGACGATCTGCGAATCGATCGTCGGCTCCGATACCTCGTAGGTCAGCTCCTTGACGATGAGCTTGTCGGCGGCCTCGCCAAGCCCGGCCTTGAAGCCCGCGACGAAATCCTTGCCGTAATCGTCGTTCTGCGAAAGGATTGCGATCTTCGCATCCTTCATGTTGTCGCGGATATAGGCGCCGTAGATGTTGCCTTCGGAGCGATAGGTCGGATACCAGCCCATCGTCCACGGCGAGCTCTTGAAATCGCCCCATTTCGATGCGCCGCTGGCCAGGAAGATATGCGGCACCGACTTCGAGTTCATGTATTTGACGATCGCCGAATTGGTCGGCGTTCCCATCGTGCCGACCACTCCGAGCACCTCGTCGCTCTCGACCAGCCGGCGGTGATGCTCAACCGTCTTCGGCGGCGAGTAGCCGTCGTCGAGGCTGATCAATTTGATCTTTCGACCGTTCACCCCGCCCTGCTCGTTGATCATGGCGTAATACGCCGTCTGCGCGCGGCCCTGGGTGCCGTAGGACGACAATGGACCGCTATAAGGGTTGGTCTGCCCGATCAGAATCTCAGTGTCGGTCGCGCCCGGACCGTATTTCCCCTCTGCATTTGCCGCAACTGTCCCCGCCAGCAACGTCAGCGAAAGAACGAGGCCTTCCATGCGTCCAACCATAGCAGTGCTCCTGACTGACTGACTTGATGACCAGATGACGGACGAGCCGCCTAGACCAGTGTGACGACCTGATCGCGGGGGATGCCGCGCTCCTCCGCTATCTTGCGTTCGAGCGCGAGCCGCGCCTGCATGCGGGCGCCGTCGGAGGCGATATTGATCAGAGGCCGGTCCCCGACCCGGCGCAGCATCGCGTATTGCGCGACGAGCACGTCCTCGTCTTCCTTGAAGGCGCGCTCGATCTCGGCAAACAATTCTTCGGTCGCGGCCGGATCGTTCTGGCGATAGCTGTTGGCGGTTGACCACATGAACCAGCTGGTATGTTCGGTCTCCGGCGTGATGCCGTAGAAGATGCGCAGGCCGAAGCCGCCGTCGCGGGCATCGTTCTCGTAGGCGCCCTCGCCGATATCGCGGGCGCCGGTAAATTGCAGGATGCACGACGGCGCCACATATTCGAATTCGCCCCAGCGGTCGACACGGCCGCGAAATTTCACCGCCTTGGCATAAATCCCCGGTGGAACGCAGTTAAGCATCCAGCGTATGAATTTGACGCCGTCCGGCGTTGCACTGACCTTCATCTCGGCGCGCTCATAGGCGTCGACATTGCTGGCCAGCGTCGACTTGTGAACGTAGGCGCCGTGGGTCTGGTCGAGCAGATTGTCGGACAGCAGCAGATAGTTGCAATCGATCCGCTCGGTCTTGCTCTTGTAGGGCCACGCCGAATGCCAGGGATAGCGAACGATCGCCGCGGGATCCGCCAGCGCCGGATCGCCCATCCAGATCCAGACCAGGTCGTCGCGCACCTCGACCGGGAAAGCGCGCACCCGCGCGCTGGCCGGGATCATCGCCTGGCCGGGTATTTCGACGCACTTGCCGGCGCCGTCAAAAACCATGCCGTGATATTCGCAACGGATGTTCTGACCAAAGACTTCGCCGCACGACAGCGGCATGCCGCGATGGCAGCAGCGGTCTTCCAGCGCCATCACCGTGCCGTCGGCGGCGCGATAGAACACCACCGGCTCGTTGAGCAACGTCCGGCCCAGCGGTTTCGACGTGACCTCACTGCTCCAGGCCGCAACGTACCAGGCGTTATAGAGAAACATGCGCCAACCCCGCATCGATTGCTACGGGAAACACTATCACAAATTAGCTTTGTTACAATGCTATTTTTAGAGTCAATTGTGGTCGCGTCTTGTGCATGCGGCGCGACGTTTCAACCGCGCCGCCGCGCAGGCAGCGCCGGACAATCGGGATTGGCCTTCTTCGAATGCCTGTGGACCGTCGCTATCGGCCCGGTTCAACGCTCAGCGGCCCGACGGCAGGCTTCAGCGATGGCGCTCGCTTTTCCAGGAAATCGGTCAGGCCGCGCCGGGCGGCCTCGCCGGTCTGAACCACCGCTGCCATCAGCGACTCGACAAAGAAGCCGTCATTGGCCGACATGTCCGCGATACGCGGGATCGCGTTCAGGATGGCGTAATTGGACAATGGCGCATTGTCAGCGACGCGCCGCGCGAGGTCGAAGCCCAATGGCTCGCCCGCTCCGTTCTCCACGAGGTAATGCGAGATGCCGTAACCATGTCCGGTCGCCGCATCGTGCCGGCGCCCGGTCAGCATCATTTCGATCATGCGGTCCTTGCCGATGATCCGTGCCACGCGCACCGAGGCCCCGCCACCGACATAGATGCCGCGCATCGCCTCCGGCAACGCGTAATAGGCGCTGCGTTCGGCGATGCGCACATGGGTCGAGGTGGCGATCTCGAGCCCGCCGCCGATGACCGCGCCCTTCAGCACCGACACCACGGGAACGCCGCCGAACTGAATGGCGTTGAGCACGCGATGCCACATCTGGGAGTGATGCATCACCTCGGCCGCGTCGCGCTCGCGATGTTCGCCGAGGTCGAGACCGGCGGAGAAGTCGTCGCCGTTGGCGCGGAGCAGCACGGCGCCGATCTGCGGCAAATGAGCGAAGAAGTGCCCGAGGGCTTCTATGGTCTGGTCACGAATCGCATTACGCTTTTGCGGGCGGTTCAGGGAGAGAATCGCAACCTTGCCATCGATGGCAATCTCGACATCCGACGAAGTCATCCGGCTTTCTTCCTGGCTTGCTCAATGCTAAGAGGCATAGTTATTTTTGTAAACGATTACCAACGATAATGATCCTGGGGAAGGTGCGGTGGCGGCAAAGCAAGGCAGGCAGGCAATCAGGCTACCCAACGACGCAGCCGCGAATGTTGGTTCATCGCGCAACGGTCCGGTTCGGGACACGCCCGCCCCCCAAAATCTCGTCAATCCGATGGACCGCTTCGTCGGCTACAAAATCCGCCGCATCAAGCATGCGATCATCAGCGAGTTGAACGGCATCCTGAGCGGTTTCGACCTCCGGATCATGGATTTTGCCGTGCTCTCGATCATCGAAACCAATCCCGGAATCTTTCAGAACGAGATCACCCGGCTGGTCGGGGCCGAGCCTCCCGCGCTGGTGCTTTCGCTCGACCGGCTCGAGAAGGCCAACTATCTGCTCCGGCAATTGAGCCCGATCGACAGGCGTTTGCGCACGTTGCACCTCACGCCCGAAGGCAAAAAGCTGATCAAGAAGGTCACGGCACGGGTCGAGCAGCAGGAGCGTCGTATCAAGCAGGCGATCCGCGGGGATCTTTCCCGGTTCGTGGCCGGACTGGACGATCTCATGCACATCTATGGGATCGTCTGACGGCCCTCCCCCCAAAACAATGCTCATCGCGGCTAGTTCACCAGCGGGCAGTTGCCGTCCTTGATGGGACGGAATGACTGCTCGGCCGGCACCGTTGCGATCACGTCGAAATAGTCCCAACGCTCCTTCGACGCCGACGCGGTCTTGGTCCTGAGCACGTAATTGGGATGGATCTTGCGGCCATCGGCCCGGATCAGGCCCTTGCCGAACAGCGGATCGTCGGTCGGCATCGCCTTCATCGTGGCCACCACCTTGGCGCCATCTCCGGCTTCCCCCGACAGCTTGTCGACCGCCTTCAGATAATGCAGCACGGCGGAGTAGACCCCCATCTGCTGATCGTTGGGCATGTTCTTGCGCGGATGGCGCTGCTGAAAGCGCTTGGACCACGCCCGCGTGGCGTCGTTGAGGTCCCAGTAGGTAGCGTTCAGCGCCACGACGCCTTGCGAATTCTGCAAGCCGATCGAATCGGCGTTGTTGATCGAGAAGATCAGTCCGACCAGGCGATGGGTCTTGGACAGTCCGAATTCGTTGGCCTGCTTGACCAGATTGGAGAGGTCGCCACCCGGCGTCGCGAGCCCGATGACGTCGGCGCCCGAGCCCTGCGCCTGCAGGATGAACGAGGCGAAATCCGATGCGCCAAGCGGATGACGGACCGCGCCCAGAACCTGTCCGCCACTGGCGGTAACGACGTCCGAGGCCTGCTTCTCAAGGTCGTGGCCGAACGCATAATCGCTGGTGATGAAGAACCACTTCTTGCCGCCCTGCTCGACCACGGATTTGGCGACGCCGTGCGCCAGCGCCCAGGTGTCGTAGGTCCAGTGGATGGTGTTCGGCGTGCATTTGGCGCCGGTCAAAAGCGAAGTGCCGGCGCCGGAGCCGATCAACACCTTGTTCTTTTCCCGCACGATCTCGTTGACGGCGAGCGCTACCGAGGAGTTCGGCAAATCCAGGATCAGCTGCACATTGTCGAGATCGATCCAGCGCCGCGCGATGCTGGCGCCGACATCGGCCTTCATCTGATGATCCGCCGACAGCACCTCGACCGGCCGGCCGCCGGCCTTGCCGCCATAATCCTCAACCGCCATCTGCGCCGCGATCACCGAGCCGATGCCCTGGAAATCGGCATAGACGCTGCTCTGGTCGTTGAGCACCGCAATCTTCAACGGCGTCGTATCTGCCGCATGCGCCGCGGAAAGCACGAGGACCCCGATAGCCGCCACCATTCTGCCGATCATGACCCATCCTCCGTTATCTCCCAAGATTACCTTTGATACGAAGGTAGTCAAGCAATCATTATCGGCAATAATGATTATGCTTCAGGCAGCGCCGCGCCCGGCATCAAACCGGTCGTCGCCGCCGGTGACGCCGCCGCCGTAGTTGAATCCGGCGGGATAATAGCCGTCCATGTCGTCCTTCACCCGGTTGAACGGCAGGTCGGACCAGTAGCCGTGGTCGCGCAGGTACTCCATGCGCAAATTGTTCTGCGCGTCATACTTCTGCAGGATCGCATCGTTGGCGCCGTCGAAGTCGGTCGGTGGTACGCCGAAGCGGGTGCAGAGTTCGATGTTGAAGGCGGGCGCCGCCTTCACCCAATGGCCGTCGAGATAGAGCGCCGCATAGCCGTGATGAAGAAAGATGTCGCGGCCGCCCATCGCGTTTTTCAGCTTGGGCGAGGTGAAATGGTTAATCACGTCGCTGAGGCCGATCGCCGACGGGATGCCGCACGCCCGCGCCGCCGCAGCCAACAGCACCGCCTTGGTGATGCAGAAGCCATAGCCCTGCTTGACCACGATGCTCGCCTGGAATTTTTCGGGCGCAAGCCAGATCGCGAACGGGTCGTAGCGAAATTCGTCGCGCACGGCATAGAACAGCTTCACGGCGATCCGGGATGGATCGGTCTCGTCACCCGCGGCCCTCCTGGCGAAATCCACCACTTCAGGGGCGTCGGAGTCGAGAAAGTAGGTCGGCGCAAAATAGGCCTCGTCCATCTCGGGAAGGCCATAGGGCGTGAAGATCATCTCTGCTCCTTGGGCAATAAAACGCTGATCAGGCCGCGGACCGGTCGTCCACCTCGATGACAATGGCAAAGCCCGCGTCACCGGCGGCGCAGCCATGATACAAGCCGAAGCCTCCGCCGCGGACGACGAGTTCCTCGATCAGTTCGATGATGAGCCGCGTCCCCGTCGGCCCCTGCGGATGCCCGAACACCAGCGATGAGCCGAAATTGTTCATTCGCTCTACCGGGAAGCCGGTCTCGCAGGCGAATACGATGTCGTTGACGATGAAAGGATTGTGGGATTTCACGGCGGCCAATTGATGCAACCCGATCCCTGCCCGTTCCAGTGCGATCCGGGCGGCAGGTATCGGCGCCGCCGGCATCAATGCCGGCTCGGCACGCGCCTGACCGAAACCGCGGATACGGATCCGCAGACGGGCATCCGCCGTCATCTCCTTGGCGCGATCCGCGGTCGCGACAATGACGGCGGCATTGCCGTCCGCCGGGTGGGTCTGGCTGGCAAAGGTCACCGTGCCACTTTCCGTGGCGGGCAACAGGCGATTGAGCGCGTCGCGCGAGGTCCGGCTCACGCCGGCGTCGCCGTCTATCAGACCCGCCACCTTGGTGAACTTCGGATCCGGCACCTCGAACGGCAGTGTCATGTAGCGCCGCTGGAACGCGCAATTGTCAGCCAGTGCGTCCTGATATTGTTCGTAGCGCCGCAGCACGACATCATGCTGTTCCTCGCGGCTGATCTGCCAGCGGCTTGCAACATTCTCCGCGGTCTGCACCACCGGATGACCGAGATCGGGCGCTTCCAGAAAATTGTCGACGGTCCAGGATTCGGTCTGGGGCAGACCGCCCCATCCGCCGTCGCCGGGATAGGTCACGAAGGCCCCGTTCGACATCCGGTCGCAGGTCACGACCAGTGCACAGTTGGCCTGTCCGCTGCTCAATTCCATGGCCGCCGCGATCAGGCTTCGTGGACCGGTCTGGCACGCCTGCGCCACGGTAGGGCCGGTGACGCTGTCATTCCCGATCATGCTCATCAGCCATGGCGCGCCCCAGAAGCCGCGCCACTGCGGTATCGTCACGCCGAGGACGGCATGGTCGAACGCGTCGGCGGTGATATTCCGCCGCTTGAGCTCCGCTTTCGCAACGTCCGCCGCGAAGCGAATGCTGTGCAGCCCCGCAAAGACGCCCTGCCATTTCGCGAATGGCGTCGACCAGTAACCGCGATAGGGGATTTCGACCTCGCCAAACACCTGGTACTCCCAATTGGTAATTCGTATTCCGAATGAAACCCGGTCAGCCGGTCTGCGTCCGGGCGTGCGGGAGCGCGGCGGGCTCGATCTCGATCACACCGGCATGGGGTGATCGGCGGTAGATCGCATCGACTAGCTCTGCGCGCCGCTCCAGCACCGCACGCTGATTGATGTACCCCTTGTCCGTGATCTCGCCGGCATCGACCGATGGCGGGTCACGCAGGATCAAGGCGCGTGCGATCCGGTTTGAACTTCCGCCGGCATTCCTGTTGTGACTTGCCAAGGCGGCGCGGATGGCATCCTTCACCGCGGGATCGGTCAGATACTCACAAGCGGGATCATCGATCTCCACACCCGCCAGTGCGCTGCAAGCTGCGAGCTTCGGGAAGATCAAGGCGGAGATATAGTCCTGGTTATGCCCGGCGATTACCACGTCGGCGATCAGGTCGACGCAAGCCGCGATCACGTTGACGCGGAGCGAGCCGACATTCACCCATGTGCCCGACAGCAACTTGAAGTTCTCCGCGACACGTCCGTCGAAGATCAGCCCGGCGTTGACGTTGGCAGGGTCGACGAAACGGCCGGCATCGCCCATGCGGTAATAGCCTTCTTCGTCAAAGGCTTTCGCGGTGATATCCGGCTGGCGCCAGTAACCCGGGGTGACGCCGGGTCCACGCACGCGCATCTCATGCTTGGTACCGTCGGGTGCAAATTTGAGCTCGAACCCTGGAATCGGCAGGCCGATATTGGCCGGCTCCGAAGACGGAAAATACACGGCGGTAACGACCGGCGCGGTTTCCGTGGCACCCCAAAGCCCGACCACGGGAATATTCCTGCCCTTAATTCGCTTCGCAATTTTGCTGAGCTTGTTGGCGACGGGAACGGGAAGTGCGGCACCTGCATAGCCAATCAGTTCGAGACGCTCGAACATCGCCTCGGCGAACGAATTGTCGGCATCGAGGCGGTCGGCCAGCATATCCAGCACGCGTGGCACGTTGAGGTACAGGTTCGGCCTGATCCGCTTGATCGACTGGATCATGGTGCCGATACCGGCAGGCGTCGGTCGGCCGCGATCGATGGTCAGCGATCCGCCGAATACGATCGGCATGTTGAAGATCTGGTTGCCGCCATAGGTGTGATTCCATGGCAGCCAGTCGACCAGAACGGGCGGCTGATCGAAAACCCCTGGCCAGACCTGTGCCAGCGCGATCTGGTTCGACATCATCATGCGCTGGGTGTTGATGACGCCCTTCGGCATGCCGGTCGAGCCCGAGGTGAACAGTATCTTGGCAATGCGGTCCTGCGGACCGGCCAGGTCCGGATCGATCGGCGCGACGCCGAGCAGATCGTCCCACGACAGCATGCCCGGCGCCGGCCGGTTCATCGCCGCCAGCCGCGCATCGCCCCAAGCGATGCTCGCGATCGCGCCCGCATGCTCGGTGGCGTCGTCGAAGATAACCAGCGCGGGCGTCAGCAGCCCGATGATATAGTGGAGCTTGCCGTAATCGCTCGATAGCTTCGAGTATGATGGCGAAATCGGCGCCACCGGCACGCCCGCGGCATAACAGCCGAGGATGGCGATCGCCGTCTGAATCGAATTTTCGGCAATCAGCGCGACCGGCCGTTCCTGCGATGCCCCAAGCTCGAGATAGAAGCGGCCGATCTTGCAGGCGAGAAAATAGGCGTCCGTGCAATTGAGT
>JBOHIT010000516.1:0-8612 GCA_050726155.1 Bradyrhizobium sp. | reverse complement strand
CCCCCACCCCAACCCTCCCCCGCACGCGGGAGAGGGAGCGGCGCTTCATCGCTGACACAGCATCGTATCGCCCGCTAGCCTGCCGCGGCCGCGCGTTTCTTGCGGAACTCGAGGGCGGGAAGGCCGCCCCAGCCCCAATTGTCCGTGTCGACTTCGTCGATGACGACGAAGGTCGATTCCAGCGGCTTCTTCAGCACGTCGAGCAGAAGTTGGCTGACGCCCTTGATCAGGGCGGCTTTTTCTTCAGAGGTCGCCGCGTTGGCACCGGGTTGGGTGCCTTCGCGGGTGATCTGGATGGTGACGATGGGCATGGCGATGGTCCTTGCTGGCTGATTGCGCGGACTCTAGTGACCGGCGCTCTGGCCGCCATCGACATGCAGGATCTCGCCGGTGACGAAGGCGGCGCTTTCCAGGAACAGGACCGCGTCGACGATGTCCTTGACTTCGCCCATGTGGCCGACCGGATGCAGACTGGCCAGGAACTCGTGCGTTTCCGGCGTGTGCATCGGGGTCTTGATGATGCCGGGGGAGACAGCGTTGACGCGTATGCCTTTCTTTGCGTACTCGATCGCCAGCGACCTCGTGGCGGCGTTCAATCCGCCCTTCGTCAGCGAGGCCAGCACCGAGGGAACGTTGCTGTTGGCGTGATCGACCAGGCTGGTCGTGATCTGCACGATATGTCCCGAGCCCTGCTTCAGCATTTCGGCGGCGGCAAGCCTGGAGACGTGGAAGAAGCTTCCGAGATTGACTGCAATGATCGAGGCGTAGTCTTCCGCGCTGTAGTCGGTGAACGGTTTTGCGATGAAGATGCCGGCGTTGTTGACGAGGGAGTCGACGCGACCGAAACGCTCGACCGCCTGCAAAACGATCTTCTGCGCGGTCGCGGGATCGGCGATATCGCCGGCAACAGCCAGGATATCCGGATCGCTGGACGGCTTGATCGAGCGGGAATTGGCGACCACTCTGTAGTTGCGGTCGCGATACGCCTTCACAAGCCCTTCACCGATACCCTGCGACGCGCCGGTGATGATGACGACTTTCTGTTCCTTACCCATGGTAGCCTCCTGATCTCTATGAAGCGGCAGGTTTGCCGCCGGGCCGTGTGGCGCCGATGGAGATCAGGATAGGTCTTCCGGTTTTCGGTGCGAATGCCTTCTATTTGGAAGGCAGTCTTCCGCTACGCGAGCGAATGGTTTTGGCGTTCTTGTCGGCTTCGTCAGATAGAAGCGCGAAATACCGCTTGAGGCGCGGCGTCGCGAAATCGACAAAGGCCCGCACCTTCGGCACCGACAACCGCCCCTGCGGGACCAGCAGGTGAACCGGCTGCGGCGGGTGTTCGTCCTTGCTGAGCAGGAGCTGAAGCCGCCCGCCCCGGATTTCGTCGGCGATGTGATAGGAGAACAGCCGCGTGATCCCGTGGCCTTCCGTCACCGAGGCGATTGCCGCGCGCACGGTGTTGACGACCAGCCGCGGCGCGAACTGCACGGTTCTCGGGACCGCCGAGCCCTTGCGCGGCGGAAAGCTCCAGGAATCCAGTCCGAAAGTGGTCATCGAGATAATCTGGTGTTTGGCGAGATCCGCCGGCTCGCGGATCACCGGATGCCGCGCCAGATATCCCGGCGCCGCCGCGATCACGCGCCGAACTTCGCCGAGGCGGATCGCGACGAAGTTCGAGTCGGCGAGGTGTGCGATGCGGAGTGCGACGTCGAAGCCTTCGTCGATCAAATTGACCTGCCGGTCGATCATGATGAGCCGCGCCGACACCGCCTGATATTCGTTCATGAAGGCTTCGAGGACCGACCTTAAAATATCTTCGCCGGTGACGACGGGGGCGGTCAGCGACAGCGTGCCGCGCGGCGCGGATCGCTCGCTGCCCGCGACCATGTCGGCCTCTTCGAGTTCGATGAGGACGCGGCGGCAGGCCGCGACATAGCGCTCGCCGGCCTCGCTCAGCTTGAGCGATCGCGTCGTGCGATGGAGCAGTTCGGCCCCGACATGGTTTTCAAGGAAGGCGATCGCGCGGCTCACGGCGGCCGGCGATCGCCGCAGGCGCCGGCCGGCCGCGGCGAGGCTGCCCTCATCAACGGCCGAGATAAACACCTTCATGGCGTCGATGCGGTCCATTTGCTCCTCTGCCCCGGGAGAACACCGGCTGTGCGGTCATAGGGTATTTCTCCGCTGCTCGGCAAGATGGAGTGATCGATCGCCGGTGTGCAGCTAAATCAACCGCATCCCCTTCAGACTCGCATGCCCGTTCTTGCCGACGATGATGTGGTCATGCACGGAGATGCCGAGCGGGGCGGCGATGTCGACGATCGCCTTGGTCATCTGGATGTCGGCCTGCGACGGCGTCGGATCGCCGCGAAGTCACGGCCGAGCATCACCTGCGATATGCTTCGCAAGGTATTCCGCGTCTTCACCGACGCCCCACAGAAATGAGGACTTTATCTTGTGGAGCCAGGGCAGGCCGAGGAAATAGACCCCTGGGACTTCTGCGATCCCGCGGTCATGCATTGGCACGCGACCGCAGGACTGCATCTTTTTTTCAAAGATTGGAAGGTCAATCCAACTGAAGTCATACCGAAACCCGTTTGCCCAAATGATGGTGGTGATGTCAGCCGCGGCGACATCGAGAGTGAGTAGGGGATCGATCACTTCCTTGGGAGCATACAAGACCTCGGCGTGCTCATCGGGAGATGGAAGGTCCAGCCCGTTCCGAGCAGCATATTGATCGGCTTGCTGGATGAAATCGCTGAAAGACGCATCGCCTTGCGCCAGGTGCTCGCGAAGGTCGTCTGCAATGGCTAGCCTGCCCCCCTGCTCTCCGAGAACGCGGCCAAGCAGCACCACTCCGTCGTCCGCCAGCCGACGCAAATCCACGTCGTGACCGCCGCCCACGCCCGTGATCAAGCGAGGCGGTTGGTCGTCTCGCCGTCGATCGACGGTTAGGTCGGCCTCACCGAGGGCCATGTACCACCAGATATAGTCCTTGCCACGGTATCGACGTGGCGTACGCCGGTGCTTGCTTACAGAGAGGTATACTCTCCGGTCGGCTGAGCAGAGCTCTTCCGCAATCTGAGCGCCCGAATTTCCCGAACCGATCACCAGAACCGCACCTGCTGGCGGCAGCAGTTGCGGATTGCGATACTGGCTGGAATGCAAGTGCAACGCTGTGCTCCCGATCGGGAGGGGAGCGGCCGGTATCTGAAACGGTCCGGTGGCGATCACGACGTTCTTCGCTTCCAACAGGGCAGTCGGCGTCTCAACGATCAGGCGCTTCGAGTCCGGTGTTTGGCGGAGAGCGGTTGCCGCCAACCCGCAGCGTAACGGTGCACGGATAAAGGCAGCATAACGTTCGATGAATCGTAAGACGTCGTCGCGTGACGCGAATGCAGCTGGATCAGAATCCTCAAAGGTAAGGCCGGGCAGCTGAATGTTCCAGTTCGGACTCTGGAAAGTGAGCGAGTCCCACCGCTCGCTTCGCCAACGCTCCGCAACTCGGTGCCGTTCAAGAACCACGTGTTCTCGTCCGAGCTGACCAAGATAATAGCTCATTGCCAGTCCGGCCTGGCCTCCTCCTATGATCACCGTTTCAATCTGTTCCATGATTCCGTGACGGTCTTTGGAAGAGGCTGTCTGCACCTGTCGGACGTCCCCGGCGATTGAGGGTGTAAATGAATTCAGGTAGAAGCAGAATTGCCTATTTTCTTCTACACCCATGACAGGATGGTTATGGCTAGAGAGATCGACTGGGAAGGTCGTATTGGGCGGCGCTTAAGGCTGCGGGACCTGCACATTTTTTTCACGGTCGTGCAGTGCGGCAGCATGGCCAAGGCAGGTCAAAAGCTTGGAGTTACGCAGCCGGCTGTCTCCAGGGTAGTCGCCGATCTCGAGCAGGCGCTTGGTGTACGTCTTCTCGACCGCGGAGCCCGGGGCGTTGAGCCCACGATATATGGCCGTGCGCTACTCGCGCGCAGCAACGCGGCGTTTGATGAGCTCAGACAAAGCGTAAGGGACATCGAATCCTTGGCCGATCCGACAGTTGGAGAGGTGCGGATCGGCTGCCAAGAGACGTTCGCGGCTGCAATACTTCCATCGGTCATTCATCGGTTTTCTCAAGCCTATCCTCGCGTGGTTCTGCACGTGGAGCAGTTGGGTTCGCTAGCGGCCGAATCCTCAGCTCTGCGTGAACGAACCATCGATTTAGGAATGTTCCTGCTGGTGAAGCCCGACGACGATAAACGCATCACGGATGACTTGAATGTGGAAGTACTTTTTCACGACGAACTCGTTGTTGTGGCGGGTGGGCAAAGTCGTTGGGCGCGCCGCCGCAAAGTCGATCTTGCTGAACTCGTCGATGAGCCTTGGGTTTTGACGGAGTCGGATACTTTGAGTCACTTGCGGCTGGCGGAAGCCTTTGCAGCGCACGGTCTCGGCATGCCAAAGACGATCTTGCTGACCATTTCAACGCACCTTCGAGCCAACCTGGCTGCCTCAGGCCACTACATTGCAACCTTCCCGAATTCGACCCTTCGCGCCTATGGTGATCGCTTTTCGTTGAAGGCATTGCCGATCAAATTCCCAGCTCGGCCGTGGCCAGCCGTGATCGTCACGTTGAAAAATCGTACTTTGAGCCCCGTTGTCGAGCGTTTTATTCAGCACGTTCGGGACTTCACGCGACCGATGTGCGCGGACGGGCCACCTCATCGGCGATAAGCAAGGTATGGATTTGGACCAAGTAATTTTTGCGGCCAGAACTTCGAACTCAATCCCAGCGAGGTCGGAGTCCGCTCTGAGCCAATTGTGCCAAAACTGGAATACCGCGGACGAGGTCCGCTCTGCCACGAAGCAGACATCGCCAGCTAGATCAACCGCATCCCCTTCAGACTCGCATGGCCGTTCTTGCCGACGATGATGTGGTCGTGCACGGAGATGCCGAGCGGGGCGGCGATGTCGACGATTGCTTTGGTCATCTGGATGTCCGCCTGCGACGGCGTCGGATCGCCGGACGGATGGTTGTGCACCAGGATCAGCGCGGTCGCCGATAATTCCAGCGCGCGCTTGATCACTTCGCGCGGATAGACCGGGGTGTGGTCGACGGTGCCGGTCTGCTGCACCTCATCGGCGATCAACTGGTTGCGCTTGTCGAGGAACAGCAGGCGAAACTGCTCTTTGTCCGCAAACGCCATGCTGCTGCGGCAATAGCCGATCACGTCGTTCCACGATGATAGCGCGATGCTTCGCTTGATCTCGCCCTTGGCGATCCGGCCGGCGGCGGCCGCGATCAGTTTGAGCTGGTTGATCGAGGCGTCCTTGATGCCCTCGATTTCGCGCAGGCGCGCTTCCGGCGCATGGACGACTTCGGCAAACGAGCCGAATTTCTTCAGCAGCAGTTTTGCCAACGGCTTGGTGTCGCGGCGGGGCAGGGCCGGGAACAGCGCCATTTCCAGCAGCTCATAATCGCTCAGCGCCTCCGGTCCGGCGCTGTAGAAGCGCTCGCGCAGCCGCTCGCGATGGCCGTGATAATGCGGCGTTTCGGCGGGCTCGGCATTGGGATTCTTGGCGGGCATCGGCATCAAGCATGCCGTGCCGGCCAGTTTTTGCAATCATGAATTGTCTGGCGCCCGGATGATTTCCTGTACCGGACGACGGCCCTGGGCTTGCGGGGTAAGGTGATGCCCCGATCCAATCAGGCCGTAGCCAGTGGCTTCTCGGCGTGGCGCTGCGACAGCGTGAAGATTTCGACGCCGGTCGCGGTGACGCCGACCGAATGTTCGAACTGCGCCGACAGCGAACGGTCGCGCGTCACAGCGGTCCAGCCGTCGGACAGGATCTTCACATGCGGCTTGCCGAGATTGATCATCGGCTCGATGGTGAAGAACATCCCGGGCTTCAGCGCGACGCCCTCGCCGGGCCGGCCGATATGGATGATGTTCGGCTCGTCGTGGAACATGCGCCCCAAACCATGGCCGCAGAAATCGCGCACCACGCTCATGCCCTGCGGCTCCACAAAACTCTGGATGGCGTGGCCGATGTCGCCGGTGGTGGCGCCGGGTTTTACCGCGGCAATGCCGCGCATCATCGCTTCATACGTGACCTCGATCAGCCGCTCCGCCTTGCGGGCGATCGGGCCGATCACATACATGCGGCTCGAATCGCCGTACCAGCCGTCGACGATGAAGGTGACATCGATATTGACGATGTCGCCCTCTTTCAGCGCGCGGTCGCCGGGCATGCCGTGGCAGACCACGTGGTTGATCGAGGTGCAGGTCGAATAGCGGTAGCCGCGATACATCAGCGTCGCCGGATAGGCGCCGTTGCTGAAGGCGAAGTCGCGGACGAACTCGTCGATGCGCGAGGTCGGGATGCCCTCTTTCACGACGTCGGTGAGCTCGTCGAGGCATCTGGCGACCAGCGCGCCCGCCTTGCGCATGCCGGCGAACCCGCTTGGCCCATGCAGCTTGATCTGTCCGGTTTTTCGCAAGGAGGTATCTGTTGCTTCGATATAGCTCATGGGCGGGTCATGCTTCGGCGGGAATTGAGGGCGTTAGCGGTTGATTTGGCTCTAATTTAATGATCGGGGCGGTCAGTGCAAGCCAAGGTTTGGGGCGCTGGAAGCGTTCAAGGGGTTGATTTCAGCTCGAAACCTCGACCACGGATTCGACCGGCAGGGCGCCGCCCCGGATCCGGATTTCACGTACCGGATAGGGAACCCGGATACCCTCGCGTTTGAAGGCGTCCCACAGCGCCAGCATCACGTCGCTCTTCACGCCGTCCATGCCGTCGGGGTCGGCGATCCAGAAGGTCAGGGAGAATTTCATGCCGGCTTCGGCGAATTCGGTCAGCAGGCAGTTCGGGGGCTTGTTCTTGATGGCGCGGGGCGATGCTGCGGCGATCTCGACGGCGAGCTTGCAGACCAGCCGCGGATCGGCGTCGTAATTGGTGCCGAACAGCACCTTCACCAGCGTGTTCTTGTCGGTATAGGTCCAGTTCACCACCTTCTGCGTCACCAGATCCTCGTTCGGGATCAGGAATTCGCGGCCGTCGCCGGCGGCGACCGAGATATAGCGCGTCTTCATCGCGCTGATGCGGCCCGAACTGTCGCCGATGGTGACGAGGTCGCCGGGCTTTACCGATTTATCCGCCAGCAGGATGATGCCCGAGATGAAATTGGCGACGATCTTCTGCAGGCCGATACCGATACCGACGCCGACCGCGCCGGAAAATACCGCGAGCGCCGACAAATTGATGCCGACCGCGCTGAGCGCGATGATGACCGCCAGCGCCATCAGGCCCATCCGGATCATCTTCACCAGCAGCACCTGGATCGATGGCGTCAGATCGGTGGAGCGGGTGATCCGGCTTTCGACGAAATTGCTGGTGATGTTGGTCAGCCACAGCGCCACGATCAGCAGGGCGCCGAGCTTGATCAGGACCAGCGGCGTCAGCCGCAATCCGCCGAGCACGATCGCGACCTGGTCGGAATCCAGCAATTCCAGGGTCGGTTCTAGCTGCCCGATCACGCTGAGGGCTGCGATCAGCCACGCCGACAGCGACACCAGGCGAACGATGAAATCGTTGCGAATGATCGATGTCACCAGCCGAATGACCAGCCACGCCAGCGCCAGCTTGGCGGAAACCGCCAGCAGATAGCTGCGGCTCGGCCAGGTCGAGTGGTACATCGTGATGCGGGCCGCGATCATCAGAACGGCGAACACCGCGGTGGACGCGCTGAACACCAGCACGCGGGCGAAGTGGCGCAGCGGCAGCGGCAGGCCCATTGCGAACGAGGTCATGTCGACCTTTGAGCGAATCGCCGTATCGCTCGCATAGGCGATGCCCGCGCCGGCCAGGATCAGGCCAAACTGCAGGTAGAACCAGGGCGAGGTGACCTCGGCGCCGAGCGACCGCGCGGTGGTATGCAGGAATTCGATAATCTCTTTCGGATCCATCGGTAAATTCTCGTTCGGGGCGCATCAAGCCGCCCGATCAGGCAAAAGTTGATTCGAAGTACGGGCAGATTCCCACAAGCCGGCTGCGGATGCCATCGATACGACCCGTCCGCAAGGCGAGTTAGGCCGATAAACCGGGCACATTGCCGCTATCAAGAGAAATGGGTTGGCGTTCAACTGTGGCGACGATAAGGATGCAATTGCAAGTATTTGCCCAACATTGCAGAGGTTCATGGCTTCGCTCGATTCGGTAAGTCTGGCCATTTTGCTCGGTGCGGTTCTGGTGATGGCCGGAATCCTCTCGAGCCTGCTGGCGCTGCGTTTCGGCGCGCCATTGCTGCTGGTCTTCCTCTTGATCGGCATGCTGGCGGGCGATTCCGGGCCCGGCCAGCTGCGCTTCGACGACGTGCGTTCGACATATCTGGTGGGGTCGGTGGCGCTGGCGCTGATCCTGTTCGATGGCGGTCTGAAAACGCGGTTTCAAAGCATCCGCGCGGTGCTGGCGCCGTCGACGGTGCTGGCGACGGCCGGCGTACTGCTCACGGCCCTGGTCACGGCGCCCTTCGCGAAATATGTGCTCGACCTCAACTGGACCGAGTCGCTCTTGGTCGGCGCCGTCGTCGCCTCGACCGATGCGGCGGCGGTATTCCTGCTGGTGCA
>JBOHIT010000515.1:0-4867 GCA_050726155.1 Bradyrhizobium sp. | reverse complement strand
AGATGATGGAAGCGTTCGGCGGCGTCGGCGTCCATGCCACCTCCCCGGACGAACTGAAGCGCGCCGTCAACGCCGCGATGGATTCCGGCAAGCCGACGCTGATCAATGCGGTGATCGATCCGGCGGCCGGCTCCGAGAGCGGCCGCATCGGCAACCTCAATCCGCAAAGCGTGCTGAAGAAGAAATAAGCGTTAAGTTCACATTCCAATCCATCCTGCGCGTTGCAGGTCAGACAGAGTACGGAGCATAGACGATGACAAAGGCGCTGAAGGGCGTTCGCATTCTCGATTTCACCCACGTCCAGTCGGGACCGACCTGCACGCAGTTGCTGGCCTGGTTCGGCGCCGACGTGATCAAGGTCGAGCGTCCCGGCGTCGGCGACATCACGCGCGGCCAGCTGCAGGACATCCCCAATGTGGACAGCCTGTATTTCACCATGCTCAACCACAACAAGCGCTCGATCACGCTCGACACCAAGAACCCGAAGGGCAAGGAAGTCCTGACCGCGCTGATCAAGAGCTGCGACGTGCTGGTGGAGAATTTCGGTCCCGGCGTGCTCGACCGCATGGGCTTCCCCTGGGAGAAGATCCACGCCCTCAACCCGAAGATGATCGTGGCCTCGATCAAGGGCTTTGGCCCCGGACCGTTTGAAGACTGCAAGGTGTATGAGAACGTAGCGCAATGCACCGGCGGTGCGGCGTCGACCACCGGCTTCCGTGACGGATTGCCGCTGGTCACCGGCGCGCAGATCGGCGACAGCGGCACCGGGTTGCATCTGGCGCTCGGTATCGTCACCGCGCTCTATCAGCGCACCGTCACCGGTCAGGGCCAGAAGGTCACGGCTGCGATGCAGGACGGCGTGCTCAACCTCGCCCGCGTCAAGCTGCGCGACCAGCAGCGCCTCGCCCATGGACCGCTGAAGGAATACAGCCAGTACGGCGAAGGCATTCCGTTCGGCGACGCGGTGCCGCGCGCCGGCAATGATTCCGGCGGCGGCCAGCCCGGCCGCATCGTCAAATGCAAAGGCTGGGAGACCGACCCCAACGCGTACCTCTATTTCATCACCCAGGCGCCGGTGTGGGAAAAGATCTGCGACGTGATCGGTGAACCCACCTGGAAGACCCATCCCGACTACGCCAAGCCGCCTGCCCGGCTGTCGCGGTTGAATGAAATCTTCGCCCGCATCGAACAGTGGACGATGACGAAGACCAAATTCGAGGCGATGGACATCCTGAACAAGGACGACATTCCCTGCGGGCCGATCCTGTCGATGAAGGAAATCATCGAAGACCAGTCACTGCGCGCGACCGGCACCGTGGTCGAGGTCGATCACCCGACCCGCGGCAAGTACTTCTCGGTCGGCAATCCGATCAAGATGTCGGACAGCCCGTCCGAGGTGACCCGCTCCCCGCTGCTCGGCGAACACACCGACGAGATCCTGCGCCAGGTGCTCGGCTTCAGCGATCACCAGGTCGCCGAGATCCACGATTCCGGCGCGCTCGATCCGCCGCGCAAGCAGGCGGCCGAATAAGCCCGCCTGCCCTTCAATTCCAAGGTCACGAAAACGACGAAGGCCGCCGGTTCCCGGCGGCCTTTTCGTTATGGGGATCAGTTATCAAGCCAATTATGTTGCGATGCAAAAGACTAATTGCTGCTATGCAAACAAATACGTTGCGTGTGGTATCTGGTATACATAAATTTACCCCAGATCACGAAGCGGACCCGCTCCGCAGCTCAGAAAAGGGGACCAAATGTCCAAGACTGCATCCATTGGCCTCGTGCCCTCCAGCTCCCTGTTCGCCCGGCTGATGGCTTCCATCGACCGCCTGCTGACCGCCAGCGCCCGCATCTCCAATCGCAACGGCGACCTTCCCCGTTTCGGTCTCTGAGGACGCTAAGGCGCCACCCAGGCTGCGCTTTCAGGTTCGACACCTTCAGGTTTCCTCCCAGACTAAAGGCCCCGGTTTTCCGGGGCCTCTTTTTTTGCCAAACGCAGCGCCGTCCGGGCCGGCGCCTCATCTGCGACAAATCAGCCGGAGCTATGCGCCGGCACCACTATTCATTTGCAGTCTTGGCATATCGGATACCAATATGCTTGCAAGCGTTCCGGATTGAAGATGGGGGCAATCAGGGGGATGGGGGCAGGCTTTGCGGCATCACGCGGCCTGGTTGGCGGTTCGACCGTTTGTCACGCGCGGCCAGTGCAGCTCGTGGTTCCGGCTTATCCGAAAGACGCGGATGCTGTGCCGGAAGGTCAGGCCTACAATCGCGTTCTTGCAACTCTAACCTGCAGTGCCGCCTCGATAAATCTCACGATATGACTGGAAAACTGGGAAGATCAGGACCGGATCGAAAGCGTTGAGTTAAGAGTTGAGTTAAAGGCAAAGCCGGCAAAGAACGGCGCGTTTGAATTCTACTGGGAGTAAGCCAAATGAAGCACTCTGTTTTGCACGTTGCGTTGGCCACCGTCGCGATGTTCGGCGCCGGCACTGTTGCGGCCAATGCCGCCTGGGAACCGGTTCGCCCGGTTGAGTTCATCGTGCCTGCCGGCACCGGCGGCGGCGCCGATCAGATGGCCCGCACCATCCAGGGCATCGTCACCAAGCACAATCTGATGAAGCAGCCGATGGTCGTGATCAACAAGTCGGGCGGCGCCGGCGGCGAAGGTTTTCTCGACGTCAAAGGCTCGGCGAACAATCCGCACAAGATCATCATCACCCTGTCGAACCTGTTCACCACCCCGCTCGCGACAGGCATTCCCTTCAGCTGGAAGGACATGACGCCGGTCGCGATGCTGGCGCTCGACGAGTTCGTGCTCTGGGTCAATGCCGAGAAGCCCTACAACACCGTCAAGGACTATGTTGACGCCGTGAAGGCTGCGCCCGCCGGCAGCATCAAGATGGGCGGCACCGGATCGAAGCAGGAAGACCAGATCATCACGGTCGCGGTCGAGAAGGCCACCGGCACCAAATTCACCTACATTCCCTACAAGGGCGGCGGAGAAGTCGCGGTCCAGCTGGTCGGCAACCACGTCGATTCGACGGTCAACAATCCGATCGAGGCGGTGGCGCAATGGCGCGGCGGCAAACTCCGTCCGCTCTGCGTGTTCGACGGCAAGCAGATGGACTATGACGAGGTGATCGCGGACGGCAAGGCTTGGAAGGATATTCCGACCTGCAAGTCGCAGGGCCTCGACATGGAATATCTGATGCTGCGCGGCATCTTCATGGCGCCGAAGGCCACCAAGGACCAGGTCGAATACTACATCGATCTGTTCAAGAAGGTGCGCGCCACGCCCGAGTGGCAGGACTTCATGAAGAGCGGCGCCTTCAACACCACCTTCCTGACCGGGGCCGACTACGCCAAATGGGTCGAGACGGAAGAAAAGCGTCACGAAACCCTGATGAAGGAAGCCGGTTTCCTCGCCACCAACTGATCGAACCAAATCGACGCGCCGGCGAATGCGTAACGCGGAAAGCGGCTGCGAACCCACAATCGTGATTCCGGATGGAGTTTGAATGACCACGAATAGCCCTGGCGCCGGCCCAACCCACAAGGCCGTGGAAGCCGGCGTCACGCTGCTGATCGCGCTGTTCGGCGCGATCGTGATCTTCGGCAGCGTGAAGGCCGGCATCAACTGGGGCGCGGAAGGACCACGCGCCGGGTTCTTCCCCTTCTACATTGGAATCTTCATTCTCGTCGCGAGCGCGATCAATCTCTGGAACGGACTGCGTGACGGAGACGACGGGCTGTTCGCGGAATGGGGACAGCTGCGCCAGGTCATGAGCGTCGTTGTGCCGACCGCGATCTATGTCGGCGTGATGCCGTTCACCGGCCTCTATCTCGCCTCCATCATCTTCATCGGCTGGTTCATGCGATGGCTCGGCAAATACAGCTGGCTCGTCGTCACCGCCGTGGCGCTCGGCATGCCTGTTGTCACCTACCTGATTTTCGAGCGCTGGTTTCTGGTCCCGCTTCCCAAGGGTCCGATCGAGGAATGGCTCGGTCTCTAAAACTTCGTCAGATTTATCGTTAGCTCAGGGTTGCAGGACTTGAAGCATGGAAGAACTCGTCAATCTTTTTCACGGCTTTGCGGTCGCTCTGCAGCCATTCAATATCATGGTGATGATCCTCGGCATCGTGCTCGGCGTCATCATCGGGGTGCTGCCGGGATTGGGCGGCGCCAACGGCGTCGCGATCCTGTTGCCGCTGACCTTCAGCATGCCGCCGACCTCGGCCATCATCATGCTGTCCTGCATCTATTGGGGCGCGCTGTTCGGCGGCGCCATCACTTCTATTCTGTTCAACATACCCGGCGAGCCATGGTCGGTGGCGACGACGTTCGACGGCTATCCGATGGCGCAGCAGGGCAAGGCCGGCCAGGCGCTGACGGCCGCCTTCACTTCCTCGTTCGTCGGTGCGCTGTTCGCCGTCGTCATGATCACGCTGGTAGCACCTCTGGTCGCAAGCTTCGCGCTGCGGTTCGGGCCAGCGGAAAAATTCGCGGTGTATTTCCTGGCGTTCTGCAGTTTCGTGGGCCTCAGCAAGGAGCCGCCATTCAAGACCATCGCCGCGATGATGATCGGCTTTGCGCTCGCCGCAGTCGGGCTTGATTCCATCACTGGACAATTGCGGCTGACGTTCGGCTCGACGGAGCTGCTGAACGGCTTCGACTTTCTGATTGCCGTCATCGGCCTGTTCGGGATCGGCGAGATCCTGCTCACCATGGAAGAAGGCTTGGCCTTCCGTGGCGGCAAGGCGAAGATCGACCTGCGGGTTGTGCTGCAGACCTGGAAAGAGATGCCGAAATACTGGGTCACGTCGCTGCGCTCGTGCCTGATCGGTTGCTGGATGGGCATTACACCGG
>JBOHIT010000514.1:0-4678 GCA_050726155.1 Bradyrhizobium sp. | reverse complement strand
AGCTTGGACAGGGCGGAAGGGGTCAGGCCGAGGTCGTCGGCCGCGGCGGCAAAGCTGCCGCGCTCGACCACGCGCACAAATCCGTTCATTTCGGCTGAGGCGGCGTTGATATTCATGAATTAGGTTCACGAGTGAATATAGATATCAGATAATTATAGCATATACGAAGTGTAATAATAGTACTCCCTCGCACTAAGGGAGAACCGGTATGCCTTGGGAAAATAAGCCGAACGGCCCCGCGTCCTGGATGCAGGGTGTTGAGGCCGCGCTGCGTCATCCGGACGGAAGTCCCGATATCGCCGCCTACGGCAGGATTGCGCACCGCGAACGGGACGCAGCTGTCGTGTCCGCTGTGAGCAAAGCGGCGCACAGCATCCGCGCGCTCGCGGCCGCGGTCTGGCGTGCCTTGGGCCGGTCCCTGGGCAGGTCAGGGCGCACCCGGTTGAATGCGCCCCTCCGAAGCTAAGCTGCGGCGTTCGGGAAGCTGTAGCTCTTGAACTGGTCGCGCAGCGCGGTTTTCAGGATCTTGCCCGTCGCCGTATGTGGAATGCCTTCGACGAAGGCGACGTCATCCGGCATCCACCATTTCGCGATCTTGCCATCCATGAATTTCAGGATGTCCTCGCGCGTTGCTTGCTGGCCGGCCTTGAGCTGCACGATCAGCAACGGACGTTCGTCCCATTTCGGGTGATAGATGCCGATCACGGCGGCTTCCGCGACCGCCGGATGGCCGACGGCGAGGTTTTCCAGATCGATCGACGAAATCCATTCGCCGCCGGACTTGATGACGTCCTTGGAGCGGTCGGTGATCCGCATATAGCCGTGCTGGTCGATGGTGGCGACGTCGCCGGTGTCGAAATAGCCGCCCTCGTCGAGGATCTCGCTATCGACCCGGAAATAGGCTTTTGCCACCGCGGGGCCGGCGACCTTGAGCCGGCCGAACGTCTTGCCGTCCCATGGCAGTTCCTTGTTGGCGTCGTCGGTGATCTTCATCTGCACGCCGAACGGCGGATAGCCCTGGGTTTGCAGGATATCGAGCCGTTCCTCGCCGGCGAGATCGGCGAAAGGCGGCTTCAGGGTGGCCAGCGTCCCGATCGGGCTCATCTCGGTCATGCCCCAGGCGTGGCGCACGCCCACGCCCATGTCGATGAAGGACTTGATCATCGAGCGCGGCATCGCCGAGCCGCCGCACACCACCATGCGCAGATGCGGCAGCTTCAGATTGTTGGCGCTCATGTGGTTGAGCAGCATCAGCCACACCGTCGGCACGCCGGCGGTGTGCGTCACCTTCTCGGTGGACAGCAGTTCGTAGACAGAAGCGCCGTCGAGCTTGGCACCGGGCATCACTAGCTTGGTGCCCATCGAGGGAGCGGAGAACGCGATGCCCCAGCTGTTGGCATGGAACAGCGGAACCACCGGCAGCATGGTGTCGGCGGCGTTGGCGCCGAGCGAGTCGCCGGTGTTGGCCATCAGCGCGTGCAACACGTTGGAGCGGTGCGAATACAACACGCCCTTTGGATCACCGGTGGTGCCTGAGGTGTAGCACATCGCGGCCGCGGTATTCTCGTCGAAGGTCTTCCACGCGAACTTGCCGTCGGCCTCCGCGATCCAGTCCTCATAGGCGACCACGTTCTTCAGCGTGGTCTGCGGCATATGGGCCTTGTCGGTGAACACGATGTAGCGTTCGACGCTCGGCAGGCTGTCGGCGATCTTTTCCAGGATCGGCAGGAAGGTGATATCGGTCATCACCACGCGGTCCTGCGCATGGTTGATGATCCAGGCGATCTGGTCGGGGAACAGGCGCGGATTGACGGTATGGCAGATCGCGCCGATGCCCATGATGCCGTACCAGGCCTCGAGGTGACGCCACGTGTTCCAGGCGATGGTGGCGACGCGGTCGCCGAGCTTGATGCCGTCGCGGTCGAGCCGTTGCGAGACTTTCAGCGCGCGGTCGCGAATTTCGGCGTAATTGGTGCGATGAATGGGACCTTCGACCGACCGCGTGACGACCTCTTGCGTACCGTGATACTGCGCCGCGTGTTCGATAATCCGGTGGCAAAGCAAAGGCCAGTCTTGCATCAATCCGAGCATACGCACGTCCCTCCCAAAGGTTATTGTCTCGCGCATGATCCGCCAAAGTGCGAGCGTCTTGGCGTGCGATCATGGAATTGACATGAACTGTAGCGCGGAGAAAGCAAGCCGAAAATGGGGTTATGGCGCCTTTGGCCGCACAGCGGCGGCAATGGTTACCGTTGCGGCAGTCGTGTTGCTGCTTGGCCTGCAGGCCGGGCCGGCCGCGGCCGCGCGAAGGCCGGTATTGGCCCCTTGGGGCGACCTGTTCGGAGGTAGCCCGCCAAAGCCGCGCGCCAAGGTCCATCGCTCTGCGGTGCCGCTGCCGAAGCCACGCCCGGCGGAGGCCGAACCCGATCGGCCGGCCGCCGGGAAACAGGCGCCTGCCGAGACGGCCAAGCCCGCCGAACAGGCGGCTCCTGCTGCGCCAGAACCCTCGGCCTGCCGACTGGCGTTGACGGACGCTATCGCCATTGCCCCCAGCATTCCCGACATCCGTGGCGCCGGCGGCTGTGGCGGCGAGGATTTGGTGCGGCTCGAGGCGATCGTGCTGGCGGACAAGCGGCAGGTCTCGGTGAAGCCCGCGGCGATCCTGCGCTGCAAGATGGCGAGCGCGATCGCCGACTGGATCCGCAGCGACATTGCCTCGCTGGCGCAAAACCTCGGAAGCGCGATCACCGATCTCGACAATTTCGACTCGTTCGAATGCCGTGGCCGCAACCGCGTCGCCGGTGCCATGCTGTCGGAGCACGGCCGCGCCAACGCGCTCGATATTCGCGCCTTCAAGCTGGCCAACGGGCGCTCGATCTCGCTGACCGATCGCACCGTGCCGCGGGAGCTGCGCGAAACCGTGCTGCATTCGGTGTGTGCGCGGTTCTCGACGGTGCTGGGGCCGGGGGCGGACTGGTATCACGAGGACCACATCCATCTCGACCTGATGGAACGGCGGAACAACTACCGGATCTGCCAATGGAACGTATGGGATCCGCTGCCGCAGAAGGCCCCGCTGTTGCCGGCCGAGCGTCCGGAAGAAGCGCCGCCGCGCGAGGTCGCCGCCAAATCCGATGCTGGAAAATCAGATGGCGGCAAATCCGGCGCAGCACCTCCGGATGCGAAATCCGGTACGGCAGAACCCGAGGCCGAACCCAAGCCCAAATCCGCAACAAAAAAGCGCCGGCAAAACCGGCGCTCTTGATTGTCCTGTGCGGCGTAGCCTTCGGCTTACTGCGCCATCGGGCCGCCGCTGCCACCCTGCAGCGCCATCTTGGAGTTGAACGGCGAGTCGCCGTGCTTCGGCTCCAGCACCACCACGACCGTACCGAGACCGACGCGATCGTAGAGATCGATCACATCCTCATTGGTCATGCGGATGCAGCCCGAGGAAATCGATGCGCCGATATATTCCGGCTGGTTGGTGCCGTGAATTCGGAACAGGGTGTCCTTGCCGCCGGAGTAGAGATAGAGCGCGCGCGAGCCCATCGGATTGTCCGGTCCGGGTGCGACGAATTTCGGAACGCCG
The DNA here is from genome assembly GCA_050726155.1 of Bradyrhizobium sp. GTDB lineage: Bacteria > Pseudomonadota > Alphaproteobacteria > Rhizobiales > Xanthobacteraceae > Bradyrhizobium. The sequence goes on along the minus strand of JBOHIT010000514.1, from coordinate 1,089 downwards.
AGCCGCGAAATCTCGCCCGGGGTCGGATGCCAGGGCGGCCATTCGGTCTTGCTGCCGACCTTGGCGATGCCCGACCAGGCCATCGCTTCTTCACCTACCGTGATGCCGTAGCGGATCGCCTTGCCGCCGGGCTGCACGTAGTAAAGATAGTGGTTGTCGGAATCGACCACGATCGAGCCGGGGGCTTCCTTGCGGTGATAATCGACGATGGCGCGGCGGAACGGTTCGGCGACCGCGACCTTGGCGTAGCTGGTCTTGGCGAGCAATTCCTTGTCGTGCGGCTTGAAGGCCTGGACATTGGTCGCCTCATAGGTCGCGCCCTGTATGCAGCCCGACAGCATCAGGCCGGTGGCGAGAATCCCCAGCGTCAATTTCAGCGACGGCATTTGTGCACTTCCAATCGAAAAGCTTTCGCGGCGTTGACCTAAACTGGCGGCCGCGACAATTCAGCGCAGTATCGTTGAAATGAGGCGTAATTTCTAGTGCTTACGTGCCGCTCCCGCGCTGCGGAAGGGTAGCTGTGTCTTTCTTGCCGCGTCGCTGCGGACCTGACTGTTTCCTGCGGATTTCTAAGGCAAATGAGCCTCGCCGGAGCGCGGACGGCAGGGTTCCGGCAAATGAAAAACGCCGGCGATGCCGGCGTTTTGATCTCGCTGCGAGGTGATGCAGTCCGTTACTGCATCATCGGGCCGCCACTGCCGCCCTGAAGTGCCATCTTCGAATTGTAGGGGGAGTCACCGTGCTTGGGGTCCAGCACGACAACGATCGTACCTTGCTTGACCTTGCTGTAGAGGTCGATGACGTCCTCATTGGTCATGCGGATGCAGCCCGAGGAAATCGAGGCGCCGATATATTCCGGCTGGTTGGTGCCGTGAATCCGGAACAGGGTGTCGCGGTTGTTCTGGTAGAGGTAGAGCGCGCGGGCGCCGAGCGGATTATCGACGCCGCCGGGCACGAAAGCCGGCAAGCCTTCGATGCGCTTGTGGATGTCAGCGGTCGGCGTCCATTTCGGCCATTCTGCCATGTTGCCGACGCGCGCGAGGCCGGAGAACGCCAGCGCTTCTTCGCCGACGGTGATGCCGTAACGGA
>JBOHIT010000513.1:0-3400 GCA_050726155.1 Bradyrhizobium sp. | reverse complement strand
ATGCAGGCCCCGTATGGTTTAGCCGCCGATGCGCGCCGTCGTCGCCGTTCTGCTGTTTGTGACCGCAGCTCACGCTGCGTTGTGGGGTTTGTTCCAGGACAAGCAGCCGGCACCCGACTTCCGTGGAATTCTGCCCAGCCTCTCCTACACGCCGTTCGAGCCGGGTCACACCATCGCTGACGGCGACGCAGAGAAGATTCGCGCCGATATGAAAAAGCTCTCGACGCTGACGCGGGCGATTCGCCTGTACGCGTCGACGGAAGGCAACGAACTGGTGCCGGCAATCGCCGCGGAATTCGGCCTCAAGGTTACGGTGGGCGCCTGGATCGACAAGGACAAGGACCGCAACAAGCGCGAGATCGAGGCGGTCATCAATCTCGCGCGGAAAAACAGCAACGTCATCGGGGTGGTCGTCGGCAACGAAACCATCTACCGGGGCGAACAAGTCCCGATCGAGAACCTTGTCGCTCTGCCGGACCTGGACTCCGAAGGCGCACGCATCCAACGCGAAGAGGTCCAGCGCCTGCAAGAAGCGGAAGCCCAGCCTGAAGACAAGCGGGCCGAAGCGTTGAAATGGACGACTGCACAAAACAACGTCCTTCGTCTGGGGCGGCTGATCCAGCGGATCAAGAAATCCGTCAACGTTCCCGTGACGACAGGCGAGATCTGGAACATCTGGCGCGATTATCCACAGTTGGCCAACTCCGCTGACTTCATCGGCGCGCACGTGCTGCCCTATTGGGAAAACTTCACGGACAAGCAGGCCGTCGATCAGGCCGTCGCCATGTACCAGCTGTTGCGCGACCAGTTCCCGGGAAAGCGAATCGTCATTGCCGAATTTGGCTGGCCGAGCGCAGGTTACAATCTGCGCAACGCCGAGCCCGGCCCGTTCGAGCAGGCGTCGGTGCTACGCAATTTCGTCGCGCGTGCCGACGCCATCGGCATGGACTACAACATCGTCGAGGCGATCGATAAGCCCTGGAAATTCAACGAAGGCGGCGTCGGACCCTATTGGGGCATTCTGGATGCTTCCCGCGAACCTAAATTTAGCTGGACCGGCCCGATCGTCAATCTGAACTACTGGAAGCTGGCGCTGATCGCGCTCCTGGTCGGCATCCTGTTGTCGCTGCCGATCCTGCGGCTTGAAAAGCCCACCGTGATGCAGGCGCTGGTGCTGTCAGCGGCCGCCAATGGTGTCGGCGCCTGGGCCGCCACCGTGTTCGCTTACTGGGACGGGCATTACTTCGTGTTGGGCTCGGCCTTCGCACTGACTCTCGGCCTGATCCTGCTGGTGCCGCTGGTGCTGATCGCGATGGCGCGGATCGAGGAAATCGCGGCGGTCGCCTTCGGGCTCAGCCCGCACCGGCTGATCACCAAGACCGCGGCGCTGGCGCCCGCCACCATCGGCGAGAACGTCGCCTTCCCGAAGGTATCGATCCACATTCCCGCGTATTTCGAGCCGGTCGATATGCTCAAGCAGACGCTGGATGCGGTGTCGCGGCTCGACTATCCGAATTTCGAATGCGTCTGCATCATCAACAACACGCCCGATCCGGCCTTCTGGCAGCCGATCCAGGATCATTGCCGCGCGCTCGGTGAACGCTTCAAGTTCATCAACGCCGAGAAGGTGCAGGGCTTCAAGGCCGGCGCGCTGCGCATTGCCATGGAGCGCACCGCGGTGGACGCCGAAATCATCGGCATCATCGACGCCGACTACGTGGTGCATCCGGACTGGCTGAAGGATCTCGTCCCTGTGTTCGCCGACCCGCGCGTCGGCCTGGTGCAGGCGCCGCAGGAGCATCGCGACGGCGACCTGTCGCTGATGCACTACATCATGAACGGCGAATATGCCGGCTTCTTCGACATCGGCATGGTCCAGCGCAACGAGTTCAACGCGATCATCGTGCACGGCACGATGTGCCTGATCCGCCGCTCCGCGATGGACATGGCCGGCGGCTGGTCCAGCGACACCATCTGCGAGGACACCGATCTCGGCCTGACCATCCAGCAGCAGGGCTGGCTGACGCACTACACCAATGTCCGCTATGGCGAGGGCCTGCTGCCCGATACCTATGAAGCGTTCAAAAAACAGCGCCATCGCTGGGCCTATGGCGGCTTCCAGATCGTCAAGAAGCACTGGCGACGCTTCCTGCCCGGTGCGAGCAGGTTGTCACCCGATCAACGCCGCGAATTCTCGCTCGGCTGGCTGAACTGGCTCGGCGCCGAGAGCCTCGGCGTGGTGGTTGCGATCCTCAATCTGATCTGGGTGCCGATCGTGGCGTTTGCCGATATCGCCATTCCCGACAAGATCCTGACGCTGCCGATCATTGCCTCCTTCATCGTCTCGTTGACGCATTTCATCGCGCTCTACCGCCTGCGGGTGAACATCAAGGCCGGGCAGATGCTGGGGGCCATGATCGCGGCGATGAGCGTGCAGTGGACGGTGTCGCGCGCCGTGGCCCAGGGCCTGATCACCGAGCACCTTGCCTTTGCCCGGACGTCCAAGGGCGGCCTGTCGCGGATGTCGATCGAATTCCAGGCGTTCTGGGAAGCCGTGATCGGCGTGCTGCTGCTGGTCGGCGCAGGCGTGCTCGTGGTCACGAACGGCTACAAGGAGGTGCGCGAGATCTACATCTTCGCAGGCGTCCTGGTGCTGCAAAGCCTGCCGTTCCTGGCGGCGGTCGCGATCGCGCTGCTGGAGAACTCCCGGATCAATTCCTTCGCCTTCTGGCGCAACAGCGCGGTGCGCACTGCGGAACTGATCGGCATCCGCCCGGTCAGGCTGCCGACGGTCGCAAGTCCTTCCCAGCCGGTCGCCTCCGAGATTCGCCGCGAAGCCAATTAAGGGATGGTGGATCGATCGGTGCCGTCAGCTTGAAGAAGCGGCACTAAACACAAGCCGAACCTCAGGAATCTGGATCATACAGGCTTCGATTATCCGGCGCCGGCGCTATTGACCCGCAGGGGTCCGCCCCCTACACAGCGCGTCGAGTGAGCGCGTAGCTCAGGCGGTAGAGCACGTGACTTTTAATCATGGGGTCGAGGGTTCGAGTCCCTCCGCGCTCACCATGAATTTCCGCGACCTCCTGAGAGATTTGCGGTGTCGGGACAGCGATAGATCCTGAGCGGAACTAGGATAGATCCTGAGCGGAACTAGCCGAAGTTGCGAAATCCCCACATCAGGGTTCCGAACATCACGACCAGAATGCACAGACTGCCGACGGCGACAATGAGGGAGACCTCCCAACCGGAGAGCCCCGCCCTTTTTAGCTTTGACAGCCCCGACGCCCAGCAAAACAAACAACAGCGGGCCGACGAGCAGCGTCATTTGCGGCGTTTGGGCGCCTGGAGCGGCAGGTTGAGCACGCCAAAGAGCGCGAGCAGCAGGGCAACTTCTTCC
>JBOHIT010000512.1:0-16242 GCA_050726155.1 Bradyrhizobium sp. | reverse complement strand
CCAGGATCCAGTGCAGGCGGGTCTGGTAACGAGCATGAACCGGCCGGGTAAGGCCACGGGCGTCAACTTCTTTACGGGCGATCTAGGTGGCAAGCGGTTGGAGCTTCTCTGCGCGATGGTACCTTCGGCGCGCGTCGTGGGGATGTTGCTCAATCCGCGCTTTGGGACGGAAAGAGCCGAACAGCTTCGGCAGGCAGTAGCCACCGCAGCCCAGACGCTCGGCTGCGAACTGGTCGCGCGGGCGGCGACAACGGAAGCCGAGATTGAGGCAGGTTTTGCAGCGCTGGTTCGGGCGGGCGCTACCGCCCTGGTGGTGCAGAACGATCCATTTTTTGATAGTCAGCGCCACCAAATCGTTGCGCTCTCGTCCACTCACCGGATGCCCGGCATTTTTCACATCCGGGAGTTTCCGGCGGACGGCGGGCTAATGAGCTATGGCGCAAGCCTCTCCGATACCTACCGCCAGGTCGGCGTATATGCCGGCAAGGTTCTTCGCGGCGCCAAGCCGAACGACCTTCCGGTTCTGCGGCCGACAAAGTTCGAAATGGTTATCAACATGAAGACCGCCAAGGCACTTGGCCTTGCCGTTCCGCAATCCATTCTCATCGCATCCGACGAACTGATCGAATGAGTTTTCCGTATTCGGTCCGCTTCTGGCGCACCGAGCGCCGCCGGCGGACAAATCCGACGGGGTTGCGTTGCGTAAGCTGCACGACGTCAGATCAATTCACCGCTCGAAGCGCGGCCGTGAAGGCGGCGAGATCTGCTCGTGCCGTCTCATCCGGCACCTGCCTTTGAAGGTCGGCGAGCACTGCGATCACGCGGGCCCGGTCCTGCGGCAGGAAATAGTTCGCCCAGACCTCACGCGTGTCGCGGATGGCAGCCGCCACCAGGCGGGCGTTGGCGGGCTTGCCGCCGCTCTCGATCACGGCACAGATCGTGCTCAGGATATATTCCGCGCTGGAGCTGCGGGCACCCGCGAATCCCTTCTCGCGTATGCGCGTGCGCTGCTCCGGCGCAAGCTCGGCCATGAACCGTTTGCTCGCAACCGCCTGGCGTGCCTGGCCGCGGATCATGAAATTCACCGCCGCCGCGATCTGGTCCTCGTACTCGGTCATGTTGCGCTGGAGCGCTTCCAGATCGGGCTGCAGCCCAGGCTTCGAGCCGTAGCGGGTGAACAATTTGTAGGTTGCGTTGCCGGCGTCCATCCAGTCGAGCAGCCAGGAAATATCGCTCGCCTGCGTCGGCGGCAGCGCGTCGAGGGCGCCGAGATCGAAAACGCGGCCGAGCAGTGCGGCGACCTCCGGCCGGGTCAGGTCGGGCCGCCCGCCCTCTTTCGTCACCCCTTCGACGTAGATCCGGAAGGACTGCGCGGCCTCGCGCGCGGCGGCCGCCTCGCGCGCGCCGTCCAGCGCGAGCGCCGGTGAAGCGAGCGCGAAAAGGATCAGGAGGATTCTGACGATCGGCATGGGCAACCCAAATCGGCGTCGCGCGACCGGCGCGCTCCGCGCCGTCGTCCGCGACGATTATTCGTCGCGGGCCGCACGGCAAGGGTTCATCGCCGACGGCCCGCTTCCCGATACAGAAGCGCTAGCCCGATCAGCCTTACCAGCTGCCGTATTTGTCGACGATCCCGCGCCAAACGGCGCCGCGCTCGAAAGCGAACGATTCCTTTCCGACATTGGCGTTTTTGGCTGCGGCCGTGACCACCATGACGAGCTTGAGCTCGGGGTCGACGAAGATCGATTGGCCGTAGACGCCGAGCAAGGCAAACCTTCGCTTCTCGCCGGGGTAGAGCCAGAACTGATAGCCGTATCCGAAATACGGCGTGGCCTTCCCCGGCGCGAACGCCGCGGGTTGCCGGTGCCAGTCGGTCGCATCCAGCAGATAGTCTTTCGGCACAATCTGCTTGCCTCCGACCGCACCATCATTGGCCAGCAGCATTCCCAGACGCCCATAGTCGCGTAAGGTCGCATTGAAATTCCCGAATGCGGATTCGGTACCATCCGCGCCCCTGAGCCAGGTCGCGTCGGCTTCCGCGCCCATCGGCTGCCACAGCCGCGTGGTCAGATAGTCGCTGAGCGCGGTGCCGGTCACCTCGCGGAGCAGCACGGCCAGAAGCATGGTCTCGCTGGAGGCATAGTGAAACCGCGTGCCCTGCTCGGCTTCGCGGATCTCGAATTCGCGCAACGCCGATATCGATCCGTCGCGGCCGCGGGCAATCACGAACCGCGTCAGATCGTCCTTGCCGTCGTAGATTTCACTAAACCGTACGCCGGAGGACATTCGCAGGACATTGCGTATGGTCGTCTCGCCATAGGAACTGCCGGCAAGCTTGGGTACGTATTTCGAAACCAGGTCGTCCAGCGAGGTGATTTTGCCTTCGCCAACCGCCATCCCGACCGCCAGGCTGACGATGGATTTCGCCATCGAATGCGAGATGAAGCGATCCGCGGGCTTGCGATCGTACTGGTAACGCTCGAACAGGATCGCGCCGTCCTTGATCACCAGCAGGCCGGTGACGCGCTGGTGCGCGAGAAAATCGTCGAGTGTCCACTTCTGGTTTTCGAACCGGTAGTCGAACTTTGTTTCGCCGCCGGCCACAGCAAACGGCAACGGAGATTCGGCTTTGCTTAGCCTGTTGTATGGAAGTATCTCGTCGATATGACTGAACGATCCGACCCGCACGCCTTCGTCGAAGAACCAGTTGGCGCGGGTGCCGACCGGGTAGCCCTTGTCCTTGCCCAACTGCTCCTCGTCAGGCGCGGCCAGGGCCGGCAACGCCAGCGCGACAAGGAGAAAAGATAGGAGAATTCGTCCTGGCTGCATCGGCTGGCTCGCGCTGACGGGTGATGCGCAATCGCGTTCATCCCGGGGATGACAGGTCACTCATGGACTATGTGGACCGCTACCGACTATATTGACCGCTACCGATGTGTCGGGCCTGCAACAGCGCAGGTACTGCGCCGGCTTGCGGTCGTGATGGTGATCCGGAAGGCGCGCGAATTAATTCGTCGATGGCTCGAACATGCATTGCAGCGTCGGCTTGGCGATCTTGGTGAAGGTCGGCCCGATCTCCGACTGCTTCGACGGCGGCACCCAATCGGTCTCGATCGTGGGAACGCCGGTTTCACTGATGCCGCGCAGCAGGGCTTCGCGCAGGTCGCTGTCCTCGACGGTGGCGGCGGCATAGTCGTGCAGGCAACTGCACACGGTTTCGGGATGGGCCCAGCGTCCCACCATATGGGGGGCACACAGCCGAACGAACTCACCGCGGGGATCGGGAAGCTTGAACATCGAACCGATCGGCCCCTGCTGCATCCGCAGCTGCGCCGTTAACTGGGTTTGAGCTTGGGCTGAAGCGCCCAACAGCAATGAAGCGAAGATCGCGGCGGAACAAAAACGTACAAACATACAGGGCCCTTACCGTCAATTTCTCGTGCGAACTGTTCGCGGCGATTAGTTGACAGCCGCGACAACGATCGGCTGGGGAGCCGAAGTCGTCACCGGTGCGCTGTTGTAGGAGAAGGTGCCGATGCCGGGCAAGCCGTTGTCCGAAGAACCAGCGATCGAGGGACCAGCCAGGATGAAGGCGAAGGCGAGGATGAAGCTGGTGGTCCGCATGTGACTGTCTCCGGTTTCGGTGCCGGCGTCCCCGCCGTTTCGTTGGCAGAGTGATAACCAACGGCTGTTTCCGGACATCTGCGCCAAAAGCGGAAAATGGTTTCGTCGCCGGGGAGAATTGTTTCGTCGGCCGGCCGGGACGAAACACTGGCGAAAAAAATCCAATGATTTCAATCATGTGACTTTGTCGATGACGTCCCGACGAAGGCGTTAAGTGATGTGCAAAAGCCCAACGAGATCAAGCACATCGTTACTTTGCATGGGGTTGTTTCGCGACTTTTGTTTGAGGACCCTCCAGCCCATGCCGAAAGCGGCACTGTGCAAGATCGGCTTACTCGCTGTCGACGGCAGCCAGGTCGGGCTCCACCGTCACCACCGGGGAACCGCAATAGGTGAACGTCCCTACTCCGGGCATGTCGCGATCGGCGCTGCCGGCCAGCGACGGACCGGTCAGAACGAACACAAGGGCAATGATGTAGCTGAGGGCTCGCATCTGACGTCTCCATTCACCATCTGGAGATGAGACGCCGCTTGCGATCGGCCGGTTCGATGCGCCGTCGCAAGTTCTTAATCCAGGTTCTTTAATCATTGTCTGGTGAATAGGCTGCAGCGCAGCAAATTCAGTTGTGAACCGACGGCAGGCTCACGCCGACTCAGTCGAACACCGTGCAACTTTTCCTGTTGGTTCCGCGTTGTCTCAATTCACAATCCAACGAAGGACAGCCGTCGTGGGCAATGGCAACATCGGTGTTGGCAGTACAAACGCACCTCGCAAATCCGGCCAGCAGATGGCCGGCGCGATGTCGCAACAAGGCGCCCCGATCATGGGCGACAATCAGTGTTCGCCGCAAAAGTTCGTGCAACTGGTGGGTTGCCGCGATCCCAAAGCGCGCGATCTGAAGCCCGGGGATGCCAGAAACCGAACGGGTGTTGAGGCTCGCCCATATCCCAATCCGGCAAAACGCTGAGCCGGACGGCCATCCGCCGCGAATTACCTCATCAATACTACTGGATGAATTCGCCACATTTCTGCACCGCGGCGTCGGCGGCGCCCCAGGGCATGATCGGCACCGAAGACGTCGAGTTCTTAGGTGAACCGTCGATCAGCCGGTCCGAATACACCATGTAGACCAGCACGTTCCGCTTCGGATCGCAGCCGCGGACGATCTGCATTTTCTTGAAGAACAGCGAGCGGCGCTGGCGAAACATGTCGTCGCCTTGCGACATCTTCGCCTTGATGCGGATCGGACCGATCTGGCGGCAGGCCAGCGAAATGTCCGAAACCTCCTCGGCCAGACCGAGCCAGCCCTTGTAACCGCCCTTCTCCGGCACCGTGAAGTGACAGGCCACCCCATCGACCTCGGGGTCGTCGACGCCATAGGTCGCAAGCTTGTCGTTCGGGCTCAGCCATTTGAACACGGTGGAGCGGCGGAAGATCAGATCCGGCTCATCCGCAGCAAAGGCCGGGCCCGCCTGCCACACCGTCACGGCCAACACCGCCAGCGACACCGTCAAGGCCCAGTTCAAGGCCAAATTTCTCCATGAACTGTCACACTTACAGATGGCCTTGAATGTCATTTCTATCTCCGCTGCAGGGCTTACCCGCTATGTAATGCTCAAAAGCCGCACAGGAAGGCTGAGGGCGGCGGCGGGGCGCCCGCGTTTAACGGAATGTGAGGCTTTTTTGTTACGCTTTGAGCGAAAAGCGGCCGATTTAGAGGGCCTACGCTGGTGAACGTTTTTGGTGTCTGCAACAACAAATGATCATCGGAACACTGGATTCGACGATCTGGACTCGGGGAATTTGCGCGTGAGCGGGCAGCGGAATTTTGGTTTGAGTAGTACGAGCGTAAGCAGTTCGACCCAGCGATTTTGGCAAATAGCGATTTTGGTGGCTGCAGGCGCCCTCGGCGTCACCTCCCAGGCCGACGCCGCCCTGTATTACTGGCAGGATTCCGAGCCCGGCATCTATCGGCCGGCACCGGCCGCCCAGCCGCGGAAACAGCGCGCACGCAAGCCATCGAACAGCAAGACCCAGGTCGCGGAAAAGGAAATCGGCGCCAAGCCACAGGGACCGTTGATCATCGCGATCTCGATCAACCAGCAAAAGGTCAGGGTGTACGACGCCAACGGATTCTTCGCAGAAAGCCCGGTGTCCACGGGCATGAAGGGTCATGCGACGCCGATGGGCGTGTTCAGCATCATCCAGAAGCACAAGATGCATCACTCCAACATCTACAGTGGTGCGCCGATGCCCTTCATGCAGCGCATCACCTGGTCGGGTGTCGCGATGCATGCCGGCGTCCTGCCCGGCTACCCGGCGTCGCATGGCTGCATCCGCATGCCGATGGCCTTCGCCCAGAAGATGTGGAACTGGACCAGGATGGGCGCGCGGGTCATCATCACGCCCGGCGAGATGACGCCTGCGAATTTTTCTCATCCCCTGCTCGTCGCGCAGAAGGTCGTGCCGCAGCCGGTGATCGCCGATGACCCGAAGGCCGACGTACCAGCCGTGAAGTCCGACAAGGGCGCGGACGCGCGTTCGGCAATTCAGCCCGCGCATTCCGAAGCAGCCCTGGAACTACGACCGACCGTCGGTCACGCAACGCCGCACCGCGAGCAAACCCAGACCGCGGATGCCAGTAGCGCGATGCAGGGATCGAATGCCGCGGTCACGATGTCCGATGCTTCGCCCGCCGCAAGCAAGCTAACCGCTGCCAGCGAAGCCACTGCAACGAATACAGACGCGAAGCCTGAGGCTGAAGCCGCGACCGCCAAGATCGCTGATACCGCTTCATCCCTGGACAAGCCGGCATCGACCGAAACCAAGGCGCCGGAAACGGCAGCGGCCGAAGACAAGCCGGCCGAGACGAAGCTTGAGGCCAAATCTGAAGCTCCGGTCGAAGCCAAATCGGCCGAAGTAAAGCCGGACGAATTGAAGTCGGACGAGGTCAATACCGGCACGCTCAAGGCTGAAACGTCGAAGGCTGAATCAAAGGTCGATGAGCTGAAGGCCGTAGCCGACGCACCTACGGCCCCTGATGCGAAGAAGGATCCGTCACGCCTGCCGGGTGTCGAAAAGGCCGCCGCCAAATCTGAACTGCCGACGCGGCGCGGGCAGATCGCGGTGTTCATCAGCCGCAAGGACGGCAAACTTTATGTGCGGCAGAATTTTGCGCCGCTGTTCGAGGTGCCGGTGACGATCGCGCCGGGCGAGCGGATGCTGGGCACCCATGTGTTCACGGCGGAAGCCGACAAGACCGATTCCAACCAGCTGCGCTGGTCGGTGGTGTCGCTGCCGGTGACCGCCCGCAACGCCGCGGTGACGGAAGAAGACGAACGCTCGTCACGGCGCCGCAAGATCGCGGGCGGAGCGTCCGCCGAAGCCAGGCCGGCGCCTGAACCCAACAGCCCGGCCGAAGCGCTGGACCGCATCACCGTTCCGCCGGAAGCAATGGCGCGCATCGCAGAGGCCCTGACGACAGGCGGCTCGATCGTGGTGTCCGATCAGGGCGTCAATCAGGGTGGTGAAACCGGCGAAGGCACCGACTTCATCGTTTCGCTGCGCTAAAGCGTTTTCCAGCGAAGCATGCCCTCGGACTTGATCGAGGGTGGACACTCGTTCGCGTCAAAAAAACGCGTCAGATTAAAAATCTCCTCGGTCATAACATCTTGTTGAGCGGCGCCGGTTCGCTCGGTCGGCTATGCTTGCGCCGATGAACACCGGGCGAGGCTTGCCATGATCAACCGCAGGATCGTGATGACAACGGCGCTGGCCGCAATCGCCGGTGCGGCCTCGGGCCGGATCGCGAATGCGCAAACAGGCATGAGCCGCATCACCGCTTACGCCTTTTCGTTTGGCGGGTTGGCCGGCGGCGATATCAGGCTTTCCGAATATGCCGGCCGTCCGCTCCTGATCGTCAACACCGCCTCGCTCTGTGGCTTCACGCCGCAATATGCCGGGCTGCAGGAATTGTGGACCGAGTTCAGCGGCCGCGGCCTGATGATCGTCGGCGTCCCCTCCAACGATTTTGGCGGACAGGAACCGGGCGGCGCGACCGAAATCGCCCAGACCGCGCAGCAACATTATGGCGCGACCTTCCCAATATCAGCCAAGGCCGTCGTCAAGGGACCGAACGCACATCCGTTTTACAAATGGGCAGCGGAGGCGCGGCCGAAGGATGTTCCCCGCTGGAACTTTCACAAATACCTGATCGGGCGCGATGGCTACATTGCCGAAGCTTTCCCGGAATCGGTCGAGCCGTCGGATACGCGGGTGAAAACCGCCATTGCGCGGGCGTTGGCACAAAGTGTTTCCGAGCGAAGCGGTTAGGGTTCGCGCGACCGCAAACGCGTCGAAACGGCGCGCTAATCCCCTGAATTAACCGGGTCGGCGACAAATCGGTGGCGAACCGTGACCGCCGTTGCCTTGGCCAAGCCGCACCAACTAGAGTATTGTTGGTTGGGGCGGGGAAGCGGCCGGACGAACGGCGAAAAGCCGAATCGGGAGCGCGGTATTTTAGGGAAAGCAAGATGCGTATTGCGGCAGGGCTGATCGTTGCGGGCGCGGTTTCGCTGTTGGCGTCGGGTGCGGCATGGTCGCAAACGCCACCGGCCAAAGGCGCTGCTTCACCCCCGGCGGCTCCACCAGCGGCAGCAGCGCCGCAGGCGGCTCCCGCCCCTGCCCCGAAGGCAGCAGCTGCCGCTCCGGCCCGGCCTGCCTGCACCAATCCCAACGCGCTCGGCGTCGGACGTACCGTCGAAATCGACACCACAGGCGGTCCGGGCTTCGGCTTCGAGCATTTCAAGGATCTGGACTTCCTGCGCGACAAGGAAGTGGTGCTGACGTTCGACGACGGCCCGTGGCCGGTGAACACCCCGTCGGTGCTGAAGACGCTGGCCGAAGAATGCACCACCGGCATCTTCTTCCCGATCGGCAAGCACGCCACCTACTATCCGGAAATTCTCAAGCAGGTTTATGCAGCCGGCCACGCGATCGGATCGCACACCTGGTCGCACGCAGCCCTCGTCAACAAGAAGCTGAGCGAGGACCAGCGCAAGGAGGAGATCGAGAAGGGTTTCAGCGCGGTCAAGTGGGCGCTGGGCGGCACCTCGCCGGCGCCGTTCTTCCGCTTCCCGGCGCTGCAGCATCCGCCGGAGATCGTCACCTATCTCGGCACCCGCAACATCGCAATCTTCTCCTGCGATCTCGACTCCTTCGACTTCAAGGCGAGCAAGGCGCAGACCATCATCGATACCGTGATGCGCAAGGTCGACAAGCTCGGCAAGGGCATCATCCTGATGCACGACTTCCAGAAGCACACCGCCGAGGCCCTGCCTGAGTTGCTGAAGAAACTGAAGGCAGGCGGCTATAAAGTGGTTGCAATGCGCGCCAAGGCTCCGGTCGCAACTCTCCCGCAGTTTGACGAGAGTCTGCTGAAGGAAGCCAAGCTGCCGACGGTAAGCAACCGTCCGGTTTCCAGCGTCGTGCAGACGATCTCGGAATAAGGCCTCGGTTGATCGACAAGCACGTGCCGGCGCTACGCATCGAAGGTTATGTCATCGTCTCCGCGGACGGCATGCTGGCGAACGCCAGCAACGTCATGCCGGACGACTTGAAATTCGAGGGCGACAAGGCGTTCTTCACGGCGGCCCTCGACCGCGCCGACCTGATCCTGCACGGTCGCAATTCATTTGAAGACCAGCCGAACTCGCCGCGGCGCAAGCGCCTGATCCTGACGCGTCATGTTCGTGCGCTCGCGCCCGATCGGTCCAATCCCAACGCCACCCTGTGGAATCCGGCGGGCGCCTCTTTTGAGGCTGCCTGCGAGCAGACCGGAATAGGCGCCGGCACGGTCGCCGTGATCGGCGGACCCGGCGTGTTCGGCATGTTCATGGACCGCTATGACGTGTTCTGGCTCTCGCTCGCGCCGCGGGTGCGGCTGCCTGACGGTGAACCATGTTTCCCCGGCGTACCCGCCAGTTCGCCGCAGCAGGTCCTGGCGTCGCACGGGCTCCGCGCCGGACCGCCGCAAATGCTCGACCCGGTCGCTGACGTTACCGTCACGCCGTGGCGGCGAACCTGAGTAAACGTCAGGGCTAGACGTCGTAGGCCGGTTCCGACGATCGCGGTCCGCGGCCATAGCCTGCGATCATGAACAAGGCGCCGATGATCGAGAGATTTTTCAATGCGTCGATCAGCGTCTTGGCGTTGTCAGGCGACGCCTGATTCCAAAAATCGTGGAAATAGAAGGTCGCCAGAAACACGAAGAAGATCAAAAGAATCGCAAAGAAGCGTGCCCCGAAATTGACCGCGATCATGAGGCCTGCGAGGATTTCGAAAATACCGACAGCAAGCGCCAGCATTTGCGGCGTCTTCATTCCACCGGCCATGGCTTCGAGTTGCTCCGTGTAGGGCGTCAGCAGAGCAGGAATGGCGACCTTGGAGGCTATGGCGTTGGTCGTGTTCTGAACGTCAAAGAGCTTGGTCGCTCCCGAATAGATGAAGAGCACGGCGAACAGGACTCGCCCGAAAGTAATGAACGCTGGCATGGATCGGCCTCACTGAATAGCAATTGCAATGTCGCAAGCGGTCGCGCGAAACGATTATGGGCGTTTCGCCTCCGCTTTTCAAACGAACAAATCGAAACCGTCCGCGTTAGGAACCCGGTGCCGTCAACTAGCCGAACAAGGTCGGCTGTTGACGGACGGCGCGTTCCTGGGCTTCGACCGCGGCAACCGCCGTCATGTTGAGAATGCCGCGCGCGGTCACCGACGGGGTGAGGATATGCGCCGGGCGCGCCGGTCCGATCAGGATCGGTCCGACCGGAAGCGCGTCGGCCAGCACTTTGATCATCTGATAGGCGACGTTGGCGGTATCGAGGTTCGGCATGATCAGGATATTGGCCTCACCTTCCAGCTTCGAATGCGGCAGCACCAGCTTGCGCGCCGCTGTCGACAGTGCGGTATCGCCCTGCATTTCACCATCCGCCTCGATCTCCGGATGCTTTTCCCGCAGCAGGACGGTGGCCTGGCGCATCTTGCGGGAGGAGTCGGTATCATAGCTGCCGAAGTCGGAATGTGACACGAATGCGACGCGTGGCTTCATGTTGAAGCGCTGGACATGGATCGCCGCCAGCGACGCCACCTCGGCCAACTCCTCGGCGCTCGGATTGGGCCTCACCTGCGTGTCGGCAATGAAGTAAGAGCCCTTGCTGGTGATCATCATCGACAGCGCCGCAAAATCGCTGACGCCCGGCAGGAAGCCGACGATTTCGCGGACATGGCGCAGATGGCTCATATAGCGGCCCTCGACGCCGCAGATCATGGCATCGGCCTCGCCGCGAACCACCGCAAGTGCCGCGATCACGGTGGCGTTGGTGCGGACCACGGTACGCGCCGCCTCGGGCGTGACACCATGCCGTCCGGCGACGTCGATATAGGTCTGAACATAGGACCGGTAGCGTGGATCGTCCTCAGGATTGACGAGGTCGAAATCCTGCCCGGCCTTGATCGAAAGCCCGAACCGCGCGATCCGCGCTTCCACCACCGAGGGGCGTCCGACCAGGATCGGCCGCGCCAGTTTCTCCTCGAGCACGACCTGGGTCGCACGAAGCACGCGCTCGTCCTCGCCCTCCGCGTAGATCACGCGCACGGGCTGAGATTTCGCCTTGGCGAATACCGGCTTCATGACGAGACCGGAGCGGAACGCAAAGCGCTCCAGCAGCGCGGTGTATTCGTCGAAATTTTTGATCGGCCGTGTCGCCACGCCGGAATCCATCGCGGCCTTGGCGACCGCGGGCGCGATACGCAGGATCAGGCGGGGATCGAACGGGCTCGGGATCAGCGAGCCAGGTCCAAAGCCCTGAGTCTCGCCGCTGTCGAAGCCCTGCGCCACCGCATCCGACGGCGGATCGCGCGCCAGCTGCGCGATGGCATCGACCGCGGCGTGTTTCATTTCCTCATTGATCCCGGTGGCGCCGACGTCGAGCGCTCCGCGGAAGATGAACGGGAAACACAGGACGTTGTTGACCTGGTTCGGGAAGTCGCTTCTGCCGGTGCAGATCATCGCGTCGGGGCGCGCCTTGCGCGCCTCATCCGGCATGATTTCCGGATCCGGATTGGCGAGCGCCATCACAAGCGGATGATCCGCCATCGACTTGACCATGTCGGGCTTCAGCACGTTGGGCGCAGACAGCCCTAAGAAAATATCGGCGCCGCCGATCACGTCGGCGAGCACACGGGCGTTGGTCTTTTGCGCATAGACCGCCTTCCAGCGGTCCATCAGCGTATTGCGGCCCTCATGCACCACGCCGTCGATATCGCAGACCCAGATGTTTTTGCGTTGCGCACCCAGCGACACCAGCAGATTGAGGCAGGCGATCGCAGCCGCACCCGCGCCCGAGCAGACGATCTTGACGTCCGAGAGCTTCTTGCCGTTCAGCAGCAGCGCATTGGTGATCGCGGCACCGACGATAATGGCGGTGCCATGCTGGTCGTCGTGGAACACCGGGATCTTCATGCGCTCCTTGAGCTGCGCCTCGATCTCGAAACACTCCGGCCCCTTGATGTCCTCCAGATTGATGCCGCCAAAGGTCGGCTCCAGCGCCGCTACGGTCTCGACCACGCGCTCGATGGTATCGGCGGCGATCTCGATGTCGAACACGTCGATCCCGGCGAATTTCTTGAACAGGACCGCCTTGCCTTCCATGACCGGTTTTGACGCCAGCGGGCCGATATTGCCGAGCCCAAGCACGGCGGTCCCATTGGAGACCACGGCGACCAGATTGGCGCGCGAGGTCAGGGAAGCGGCTTCGGCCGGATTTTTGGCGATTTCCATGCAGGCGGCGGCCACGCCCGGCGAATAGGCCAGCGCCAGATCGCGCTGGTTGGCGAGCGGCTTGGTGGCCTGGATTTCAAGCTTACCGGGACGCGGCAGCCGATGGTACGCCAGTGCCGCGGAATGAAGATCTTCAGAATAAGACGACATGCATACTCCCGCGTTACCGGTCCCGAACTTTTGTTTCTGGCCCCGCCCAGACGCGGCCAGTTTTCCGGCAGATTGGGCCGGATGTGAAGCACGCGCAACTGCTTGGATGCAACAGCTGATGGCGCGCCCATCAACAGGCCCCGGGCTGGCGGATCGACGCAAACCATCGAACCCGTTAGCATAGACCCTCCCCAATCCCGGTCATCCGACCGACAACGGCTAATTGCCCTCCGCTCAACCGGCAACCGGAGCTGACCGAATGGTGAAGATCTTGGGCGGCCTGGTTGCCGCGATCGTGATCGCGGTGGGAGGTTTCTTCGGTTTCCAATTCTATACCCAGCACCGGATTGCCAACGAGGTCGAGGCCGCGCTTGAGCAGGTTCGTGCGGCGGGCGGCAAAGCGAGCCACGGCAAGATTTTGTTCGATCTCCTGAGCCGCACCGTCAAGATCGCGGACCTCGCCGCGGAGACAGCCGCGCAGCCGCCGATAAGCCTCAAGATCGGCAACCTGACGGCAGTGGGCGTGGGTCAGCCCGATGCGGCGCGGTTTTCCGCCGAGACTATCGAGATTGCCGATCTCGAGATCGGTGCGGCAACGGGCACGCAGCCGGTCTTTAGCCTCGTCTACAAAGTGCCGCGGATCAATGTGAAGGACTATGCCGGCCCCGGGAGCCTGCGGCCGCCGGCCTCGTCGTCTCTCACCGACATATACCGATCCGCACTTGAGCAGTTCGCAAGCGTCACGGCGACATCCGTCACGGCCCCCAGGCTTGCCGCGACGATAAATCCGGGCACCGCAACACCGGGCAGCGGCGAGATTACGTACGCGGATATCGCGATCAAAGGCGTCAGGGACGGCAGAATCGCCAGCGCGACGGTCGAAGGTGTGATTTTCATGCTCAATACCCAAGCGCCGAATGGCAAGCCGGACAAGCTCATCGGCAATATTGCCAATATCGCGGCTTATGAGATCGACAGCCATGCGATGGCCGCGATCTTCGATCCGCAGAAGGCCAGCGACGATCAATCCTATCGAGTCTACCAACAGATCACCACGGGGCCTTACGCCATCACCTCTGCGCAGGGACTGAAGGCGCGGATTGACGGCATGACGATCGACGACGTTGGCCTGCGTCCGTCTCGCATACGAATGTCGGAGTTGCTGGCGCTGATCCCGCCGCC
Organism: Bradyrhizobium sp.; assembly: GCA_050726155.1. Lineage (GTDB taxonomy): Bacteria > Pseudomonadota > Alphaproteobacteria > Rhizobiales > Xanthobacteraceae > Bradyrhizobium. The sequence continues at coordinate 2,447 of JBOHIT010000512.1, read as the reverse complement.
GGGCGCCGCGCCGCCGACGCCTGCAAAGGCGCGTGCAATGCTTGAGCAGGTTGCCAAGGTGTACGAGGGCATTCGGATCGGAAACGCCGAGATGCGCGGCTTCTCGGTCGACACGCCGCAAGGCCCGGTGAAACTCGCGGCGATGCGGTTCAATCTGGATAACGGCAAGGTCAACGAGTTTGCGATTGAAGGCGTCGACGGCCGAACGCCGCAAGGCCCGGTGAAGGTCGGGCGCTTTGCGGTCAAATCCCTCGACGTCGCCAACCTGATGCGGATGTCGGCGCTGTTCTCCAACCCGGCGCAACCCCCGGCGCCCGACCAGGCGCTGGGGATGATTCCGCTGATCGAGGGAGTCGAACTCAAGGGCCTCACGACTCCGTTCAAGAACACCGGCAAGCCGGTCAACATCGATGTCTTCAACCTGGACTGGGGCCAGTTCATCGGGCCGATCCCGAGCAAGTTGCGGCTGGCCTTGAAGATGGCAGCGCCGCTCGATGCGAAGGATCCCGGCCAGATGCTGCTGGTCGCCGCCGGCCTCGACAAGGCGGCCATCGATTTCGACCTCGGCGCGGCATGGACCGAGACATCACGTGTATTCGCCCTCGAACCTGTCACGCTCGACCTCGGCGGCGTCGCCAAGGCATCGGCGCGGGTATCGTTCGCCAACGTGCCGCGCGGAGCATTTACCCCGAACGCCATTCAGGCGGCGGCGATGGCCGGGCAGATCGAGGCCGGCCCGATCGAACTCACCCTGCGCGATACCGGCGGCGTCGACCTTGCGGTCGCGCAACAGGCCCGCACCCAGAACATCGGCCGCGACGCTGCCCGCCGCGCCATCGTCGCGGGCATCAGGTCCGGCAGCGAACAAGCGGCAGCCGCCAACCCCGATGCGGTCGCCGCCGTCGAGGCGTTGGCCCGCTTTGTCGAGAGCCCAGGTCAGACGCTCAACATCAAGCTGACGCCGACTGGCAAGGTTCCCGTGCTGCAACTGATGCAGTTGTGGAAGACCGATCCGATGCTTGCGCTGGCGCAATTCCGGATCGAGGCTTCGACGGGACTTTAGCCCTTGTCCGGCAAATTGAGCCGGATGTGCAGTTCACGGAGCTGCTTGATCGCGACATCCGACGGTGCGCCCATCAGCAAGTCCACGGCCTGCTGGTTCATCGGGAACAGCGATATCTCGCGCAGATTGGTGGTGCCGCAGAGCAGCATCACGATGCGATCGACACCGGCCGCCATGCCGCCATGCGGCGGGGCGCCGTACTGGAACGCGCGGTACATGCCGCCGAACCGCTCGACGACGTCCTTTTCGCCATAGCCCGCGATCTCGAACGCCTTCACCATCGCCTCGGGCTTGTGGTTGCGGATGCCGCCCGACGCGATCTCGAAGCCGTTGCAGACGATGTCGTACTGGAACGCCTTGATGGTCAGCGGGTCCTGCCCGTTGAGCGCATCGAGACCGCCTTGCGGCATCGAGAACGGGTTGTGCGAGAAGTCGACCTTTTTCTCAGTCTCGTCATACTCATACATCGGGAAGTCGACGATCCAGGCGAGCTCGAACCGATCCTTGTCGATCAGGTTCAACTCCTCACCCACTTTGGTGCGCGCCAAGCCTGAAAACTTCCAGAACTTGTCGGGGTCGCCGGCGACGAAGAAGGCGGCATCGCCTTCCTTCAGCCCGAGCTGGCTGCGGATCGCGGCCGTCCGTTCCGGTCCGATGTTGTTGGCCAAGGGACCGGCGCCCTCGCCGCCCTCGCGCCACATGATGTAGCCGAGGCCGGGCTGGCCTTCACCTTGCGCCCAGGAGTTCATCCGGTCGCAAAACGCGCGGCTGCCGCCACCGGTGCCGGGAATCCCCCAGACCTGGTTCTTCGGGTCTTCCAGCATGCGCGCGAACACTTTGAAGCCGGAGCCGCGGAAATGTTCGGAGACGTCCTGCATCTCGATCGAGTTGCGCAGGTCCGGCTTGTCGCTGCCGTATTTCTTCAAGGCTTCCGCGAACGGAATCCGCCTCCAGCCTTTTGTCACCGGCTTGCCTTTGGCGAATTCTTCGAACACGCCGGTAACCACCGGCTCCATCGCCGTAAACACGTCCTCCTGCTCGACGAAGCTCATCTCGACGTCGAGCTGATAGAACTCGCCCGGCAGGCGGTCGGCGCGCGGGTCCTCGTCGCGGAAGCACGGCGCGATCTGGAAGTAGCGGTCGAAGCCCGACATCATCAGCAGCTGCTTGTACTGCTGCGGCGCCTGCGGCAGCGCGTAGAATTTGCCCGCATGGATGCGGCTCGGCACCAGGAAGTCGCGCGCGCCTTCCGGCGACGACGCCGTCAGGATCGGGGTCTGGAATTCAAAGAAGCCGGTCTCCTTCATCCGCCGCCGCATCGAATCGATGATGCCGCCACGGGTCATGATGTTCTGGTGCAGCCGCTCGCGGCGCAGGTCGAGGA
>JBOHIT010000511.1:0-4164 GCA_050726155.1 Bradyrhizobium sp. | reverse complement strand
TCGTCCGTGCGCGCACTGCTGATCCAAACGATGCCCCTGCCATTCAACCCAACTATCTCTTAGCGGTCGCCGACCAGCGCGCGATCGTCGAAGGGCTGCGGTGGGGCCGACGCTTACTGGCGACTGACGCGCTGCGTCCCTACCGTGGGCCGGAGACCTTACCTGGCGCAGACGTTGCGACCGACGACGAACTACTAAATTACGCGCGCCAGCACGGCTCGACCGTGTATCATGCGGTCAGCACATGCCGCATGGGCCATGATCCGCTGGCCGTTGTTGGCACTGATCTAAAGGTACACGGGATGGCTGACCTTCGCGTGGTCGATGCCTCGGTTATGCCAACGATGCCTTCGGCCAATACCAACGCGGCCACCCTTATGATTGCTGAGAAGGCGTCCGACCTTATAATAGCCGGCAATTGACCAAAGGTTGTTGAAAGATATGATTTTTGTTATCGGTCCGGCTTCGACGGATCATCTGTATTGAAAGTCGATGAAAGTCCGCTAATGGGATGGTCCGGCCGTGCTCGCGCCCCACCAGCAAGCGATGCTTGTGCGGGGCACCAAAGACAAGGAGCACGCCATGGGAGAAGCTCTCAAGAATTCAATCGCCTTTGTCGGCATCGATATTGGCAAGAACGCGTTCCACCTCGTTGGCCTCGATAATGCGGTGCAATCGTGCTGCGGCAGAAGTGGTCCCGTGGCCATGTGGAAGCACGTTCGCGAATATGCCGCCATGTCTGATTGGCATGGAAGCCTGTGTTGGGGCGCACCATCTCAGCCGCGGACTCCAGAAGCTTGGCGACGATGCCCGGCTGATGCCTGCGCGGTACGTTCGTCCCTATTCGAAGGGACAGAAGAACGACTTCCGTGACGCGGAGGCGATTGCCGAAGCGGTGCAACGCCCGACCATGAAGTTCGTCGCGACCAAGACCGTCGATCAGCTGGACCTTCAGGCGATGCATCGCATGCGAGAGCGGCTGGTGAGCCAGCGCACCGGCATCATCAACCAGATCCGGGCCTTTCTGCTGGAACGTGGCGTTGCCGTCAGGCAAGGACTGCGCTTCCTTCGAAGCGAGTTGCCGGGCATCCTCGCTGGGCCGTCCGACGCCCTGTCGCCACGCATGGTGCGCATCATCGAGGACCTGGCTGGTGATTGGCACCGGCTCGACCAGCGCATCGAGGGTTTGTCGAACGAGATCGAAGCTATCGCGCGGCGGAACTCCAGTTGTGAACAGCTAATGAGTGTTCCGGGCATTGGGCCGATCATCTCCAGCGCGATGGTGGCAGCGATCGGCCCAGGCGATTTGTTCACCAAGGGCCATAACTTCGCCGCCTGGCTGGGCCTTGTCCCCAAGCAGATATCGACCGGGGACCGCACCATCCTCGGCAAGATATCGAAGCGCGGCAACCTCTACCTGCGGGTCCTGTTCGTGCAGGCGGCGTGGGTGGTGCTGATCAAGCCGAAGAGCTGGGAGCGCCACGGGCTCAAGTCCTGGGTTGAAGCCGCCAAGAAGCGGCTTCACCGCAACGTGCTGGCGCTGGCCAATAAACTGGCCCGGATCGCCTGGAGCGTTCTTGCGCATGGACGCTCCTTCGAAGCGAGCAAACTCGCCGAAGCCGTCACCCAATCCGCTTGATAGCCAATGATATTGACCCGCCGAGGTGTGCGAGAGGATAAGAAGAGATGGAGGATCGGCCTTCCCGGCGCATGCGAACACTGGAGACCCTGATAGCCCATTGAGGCCTGTCCGTTAATGAGAACGCACGCGCACTGATATCCATGATGGTCCGGAGCACAACAAGCTCTAATTTGAGACCGGATACATTGATGCAAGACCGCTGACGCCAGATCAACGAAAACCTCTTGCGACGCGCGACCGAACCATACATTGGGTCAAACTGAGAAAAATTCAGTATGAGCAAATGTACCCGAGTTACCCCTAAAAGCGGACCTTGCTCAATGAAGTTGGCATGTCTCAAACGTGCCAATAGCGGTCGTTCCCCAAGGGGACATCGCCATGATGCCCGGGAAAACGTGCGGGCGCCAAGCCGGCTATTCTCGCTGCGCGCCTGGAAGCGTGCGTTGGCTTGAGAGCGGCGCAATCACGCTGAATTTCGAGCTTATCGGCGCGTAACGAGAAAGTCGTCGGTGAACTCGCCGCGCGACACCTTGACCGGGATTTCACCCTCGCTGCCGATCCATGTCTTCGCCGATGGGGGCTATGCCGGTCCGAAACTCAAAAAGGCGCTTGCCTCAATTGGCCGCTGGACCATCGAGATCGTCAAACGATCCGATGCCGCTAAAGGCTTCAAATTATTGCCACGCCGCTGGGTCGTCGAACGAACCATCGCCTGGCTCAAGCGCAATCGTCGTCTTGCAAAAGACTTCGAGGCAACGATTGCGAGCGCCGAAGCATGGCTCATGATCGCAAGCGTCAAGTTACTCTCGCGCAGACTTGCCAGAGCATGATCCGCCCCGGATACATTATGAGTCGGACTCTTAGACCCTGACTAAGCGCATGACTTACGACGTGACACCAATAACGTACCTTGCGTGCGGACGGTTGTGGTTCGATCTTGAATCTTGCCTGCCAATTGCTGAAGGCCTTGAGCGGAGTCCTGTAAGCTACGCAATACTCACGCTGATTGAACTCGCTTTGAAGCCAGGCCTGATGGTGCGCCCGCCAAAAGCCTCGCCGTAACGTTCGCGAACTGACGACATCTCGTTCTCCACCTGCAAAATTGTCGGTGCGGTAGCACTGGATTAAAAAGATGACATTGAGAACCACTGCTTTTGCGATCGTCGCTGCGGCGAGTTTCGGCGCCGCGTTCGCCCAGACGCCGGCCGCGACAAACCCGCTCTCCAAAATGCCGACGATCATCAATGCAAAAGCGCTGACACCAGAGGAAAGGTCGGCTGTAATTCTGGCGCAGTCGAGTGAGCCGGCGTTTGACGAGCGAACGGCCCATCGAATGATCGATGCCATCAAGCAATACAAAGAAATTGCCGACAAGGGCGAATGGAGCGCGATACCAGCTGATGCCAAGTTTGCGCTGCAAGCAGAAGGCACGCACGTCGTGCTGTTGCGTCAGCGACTCATAGTTACCAGCGACCTGTCGCCAGCCGAATTCAAAGGCCCTTACGACGAGGTGCTAGTCGAGGCCGTAGAGCGCTTTCAGATTCGAAACGGTCTCCTGGCGACCGGAATGGTCGGTCCTCCCAGTCGCTTTTTACCTTGCGCCACGTCCGGCTCACCGTATCCTTGCCGACCGTCCCGCTGAACAAGGCAGCGCACGACGCCCCCCATCACTCTGAATGAATCGGGCGACTAGCGTGCCAGAACAGATGTCAAACCGCCTGCTGGTTTTCGTCGCGGAGAAGCTCTGCGAAGAGTGCAGCGGATTCGGCTGGTCTCTCGAGCGTTGGCAGATGGCCGCAATTCTCGAATGCCTTGAAATGTGCGCGCGGCAAATGATCCGCGAGCGCCTGGCCCACTGCAACTGGCACGAGCGCATCGTCATTGCCCCACAATACCAGCGTCGACATTTTTGATTTGCCAAGGCGGGAAGTGGCTTCCTTTCGAGTGTTAAGTGCACGGGCCTGCGCAGCGCCTGCCGTTCCGCCAATACGCTTCGCCATCGTCTTGAAAGTTGCCGCGGCGTCGGCCGCATCCTTGTGGACGACCAAACCCGCCAGCATGCCAATCACCGCATCCGGCGTCGTCTCCAATCCGCCTGCGAGATCAGGTCCGCCGGCCTTCGGCCCGTCTGGATCGCATCCCATCAACCACAGGGCCGTCACGCGCTCAGGAGCGGCTAGTGCAATTTCAATGGCTAGAATGCCACCGTAAGACGTTCCGACCAGCGCGAACGTTGCCGGCGCCCGAGCGAGAATATCGACGACACTATCTTCGAGGCGTGGTTTCGGCGACATCATCACGTGCGCTTCGATCTGGCTACCGAGCCCGGCAATCACACCGCTATAAAGCGCCTCGTCGCAAAGAAGGGCAGGAATAAAGACAACAGGGGTGGATTTCGCGTTCATCGGATTGTCCTTTGTGTCAAGTGTATGGCAACAGATGGTCCGCCTGCGCGAGCCGGCCGGTGATTTTCGTAGCTGACACCCCGGCCGTTGTCAGTAAGGAACTCATCAGCGCCATTT
>JBOHIT010000510.1:0-2354 GCA_050726155.1 Bradyrhizobium sp. | reverse complement strand
GTCACTAGGCCTTCTGCAATGACCGTCAACACAGAGAATGAGCACATGAACGCCGAATTTCGCCACAAACCAAACGGTCCGGGACCTGGCGGCAAGAGCAAGTTCGTCCGCGTTGCTGCGGATATCGGCGGGACCTTCACCGATATCGTACTCGAAGCCGGCGAAGTACGTTTCACAAAGAAAATCTTGACGACGGCGAAATATCCGGAACTTGGCGTGATGAACGGGATTGGTCTTGTCCTCGATGAAGCAGGTCTGACCTATTCCGACATCGATATCTTCGTCCACGGCACGACACTGGCAACGAACGCTGTGCTTGAACGGAGCGGTGCCGTCACGGCGCTGATCGCAACGGAAGGATTTCGGGATGTGATCGAGATCGGTACCGAGGGACGGTTCGATCAGTACGACCTGCAGATCGAGAAACACGTTCCGCTGGTGCCAAGGTCGCTCAGGTTCACCGTTCCCGAGCGTGTCGATGCCAGCGGGCGCGCTTTGGTTAGACTTGACGAACGCGCGCTGGCTGAGCATGCACGCCGCTTGAAGGATGAGAAGGTCGAAAGTATCGCGATCTGCTTCATTCATTCCTACGTGAATGGCGAACACGAGAGGCGCGCGCGGGAAATCCTGGCCAGCGCTATGCCGAATGTTCCGATTTCCATCTCATCAGAGGTCTGTCCGGAAATTCGCGAATATGAGCGGACGTCCACAACAGTAGCCAATGCCTATGTACAGCCACAGATGGCTGATTATTTGGCGCGAATGGGTTTGGCGCTTTCGCGCGTCGATTTCAGCGGTGCAATCTATCTCGTGACCTCGAACGGAGGTCTGACGTCCCTCGAAACCGCTCGTCGCTTTCCGGTCCGGTTGATTGAATCAGGTCCCGCAGGCGGAGCGATATTCGCCGCCGATATCGCCGCCCGCCTCGGCGAGCGCAGCGTCTTTGTCTTTCGACATGGGCGGCACGACCGCCAAGATGTGCCTGATCGAGAACCTCCAGCCGGACACGGATCGCGTCTACGAGGTCGACCGTGCGGCACGATTCCAGAAGGGGAGCGGCCTGCCGCTGCGTATTCCAGTCATTGACCTTGTCGAGATAGGAGCCGGAGGTGGCTCGATAGCCCATGTAGACGCACTGAAGAACGTGATGGTCGGTCCACGCAGCGCGGGTTCGGACCCGGGACCAGCCTGCTATGGATTGGGTGGCGCCCATCCCACCGTGACGGATGCAGACGCGGTGCTTGGGCTAATCGAACCTGCTGCCTTTGCCGGCGGAACGGTCAAGCTCGATATCGCGGCCGCCACGTCGGCCCTTCGAGAGCATATCGCAAACCCCTTGCTGATGTCGGCCGAGCTCGCCGCCTACGCCGTGCATGAAATGGTCTGCGAAAGCATGGCCAGCGTGGCTCGCGTCCACGCCATCGAAAAGGGCCGCACCACCGCGAACCATACAATGATCGCGTTCGGTGGTGCCGCTCCGTTGCATGCCTCCCGGGTAGCCGAAAAAATCGGCGTCAAGCGTGTTGTAATTCCACAGAACGCCGGAGTCGGATCCGCCGTTGGATTCCTCAGAGCGCCGATCTCCTACGAATTGGTGCAGAGCAATCACGCACTTCTCGATACCCTCGACTACGCAAGCGTGTCCGCGATGCTGCGTACCATGGAGCGGGAAGCCAGGGCATTGGTGGAGGAGGGCGCCAGGGGCGCGCCATTGCTGGTTCGCAAGCTGGCCTTCATGCGTTATGTCGGGCAAGGGCACGAGATTGCAGTCGAGATTCCGGACCGCGATTTGTCCGAGGCCGATCGCGCGACACTCGAAGTTGATTTCGAAAGCGCTTATACGCGGCTGTTCGCCCGAACCATCCCCTGGGCCATCAAGGAGATTCTCAGCTGGTCGGTACTGGTTACCACCGAGAGTGCTGTTACCTCCGGTGTGACCGCCCGCGTTACCGCAAGCACGGGAACAGCGACGTCGAAGAAATTCCGGCGTTTCTTCGACGGACGGAAGGAAGCGCATATCGAACTTCCGCTCTTCGAGCGAGCCGCACTCGCTTCTGGAATCAGAATCCACGGTCCCGCGCTGATTTCCGAACGCGAAACGACTACATTCGTGTCGTCCGCGTTCGACGCTCACATCGATGATCATGGCAATATCGTATTGAACCGCAAACAATTGCCCGGAAATACAAATGCAGAAATCTAATGCAATCGACCTTCAGGTCATGTGGCATCGGTTGATCGCCATCGTTGAGGAACAAGCGCAGGTGCTGATCCGTACGGCTTTCAGTCCCATTGTGCGTGAATGCGCCGACCTTTCGGCGGGTGTTTTCGATACGCGTGGAGATATGCTGGCG
>JBOHIT010000509.1:0-6976 GCA_050726155.1 Bradyrhizobium sp. | reverse complement strand
GGGAAGCATTAGCGACTTCGGGATCGTAGGGTGGGCAAAGGCGCGCTTGCGCCGTGCCCACCATCTTCATCGAGCAAGGAATGGTGGGCACGCTTCGCTTTGCCCGCCCTACGAAGAGCTGAAGAGTTCAGTTCACCTGCCGGTCCTTGCCCGCCCAATACGGGTCGCGCAGATTCCGCCGCAGGATCTTGCCCGAGGGATTGCGCGGCAGCGCCTCCAGGAAATCCACCGTCTTCGGCGTCTTGAAGCCGGCGATGCGTTCGCGGGTGAAATTGATGTTGTCGGCGGAGGTCGCCGCCTTGCCGGGCTTCATCACCACGATCGCCTTGACCGCTTCGCCCCATTTGTCGTCGGGGATGCCGATCACGGCGGCTTCGGCGACGTCCGAGTGATCGCAGATCGCGCTCTCGACTTCGGCGGGATAGATGTTCTCGCCGCCGGAGATGATCATGTCCTTGATGCGGTCGTGGATGTAGAGGTAGCCGTCCTTGTCCATATAGCCGGCATCGCCGGTGCGCAGCCAGCCGTCGCGATCGAGCGTCTTGGCGGTGGCTTCCGGCAGGTTCCAGTAGCCGACCATGTTGGAGCCCGAACGCGTGGCGATCTCGCCGACTTCGCCTGGCGGCAACCGCGTGCCGTCGGCGTCGAGGATCGCAAGTTCAATGCCGGGCAGGGCCTTGCCGGCGGAGCGCATGCGGTCGAGGCCCTCGATGTGGTCCTCCGGCGGCAGTGCGACAATGGTGCCGGTGGTTTCGGTCATGCCGTACATCTGCACGAAGCCGCATTTGAAGACCTCGATGCACTCCTTGAGCAGCGCCGCCGGGATCGGCGAGGCGCCGTACAGCATGTATTTCAGCCGCGAGAAATCGACCTGCCGCGCGCGGGGCTGCCGCACCACGAACTGCATCGCGGCCGGCACCATGAACAGTTTGGTAATGCCCGACTGTTCGAAGAAATCCAACACCTTGGTGGGATCGAACTCGCGCGCGATCACGCCGCGGGCGCCGTGATAGAGCCCCATCACGCCCCAACCGGAACCGCCGATGTGGAAGATCGGCATCGCCACCAGCGAGACATCGTCGGTCGTCCATTTGTTCCATTCGGGCTTCTCGGCCTCGTTGCCGGTCTGCACCAGATTGAGGAAATTGGCGTGCGAGAGCATCGCGCCTTTCGGCTTGCCGGTCGTGCCCGACGTATAAAGCTGGATCGCGATATCGCTGGGGCTGATTGGCACCTTGGGATCATCGCCGCGCTGCGCATCGCGCCAGGCCGTAAAATCCTGCCATTCGGGCGCGCCGCCTTCGGTAGTGATGATGGTGCGCAGGTCAGGCAGTTGCGGCTGGATGTTGCGCGCCTGCGTGATGAACTCCGGTCCGACGAACAGCACCGGCGCCCGGCAATCCGCCACGATGAAGGCGACCTCGGGCCCGGCCAGCCGCCAGTTCACCGGCGCCATCACCACATTGGCCTTCATCGCGCCCATCAACAGCTCGAAATAGATGTCGCTGTTCTTGCCGAGATAGGCGATGCGCTCGCCCGGCTTGATGCCGAGCGCGATCAGCGCGTTGGCCACGCGATTGGTCTTGATATCGAACTCGGCGAAGCTGGTCTGACGCCCTTCGAATTCATAGACCAGCGCGTCGCCGCGGCTCTTGGCGCGGTCGCGCACCATCTCGGCAAGGTTTGTCGGCGCTTGTGTGGCGGACATGTTTCTCCCGTCGTCTCTTGTTTTCGTTGCACGGAGTTTGACGCGATCCACCAACAAAAACAATACGGGAGAGACTTAACCCCGCGCCGAGCGGTCCTTTTCGTTCTGCGCCTTGATCGAATCGCGCGCGCGTTCCCAGTCGGCATCCGACCAGTCGCGCAACTCGTAGAAGTTTCCGCCCGTTGCCAGCGCCTGCGCACCGTCCATCGCGATGGTCTCGCCGTTGATCCAGTCGCAGCCGCCGGAGATCAGGAACACCGCGAGGTTCTGCAACTCCTCCATCTTGCCGACGCGGGCCATCGGATTTCTGGCGATGGTTCGTGCACCGGGTTCATCGCCGGGGTTGAGACGCTTGCTCATGCCCTCGGTCGGAATTTCGCCGGGCGCGATGGTATTGAGCCGGATGCCATAGCGGCCCCATTCCATCGCCAGCGACATCGTCATGGCGTGGATCGCCGACTTGCTCATGGCCGACGGCACCACGTAGGGCGAGCCGTTACGCACCCAGGTCACGGTGATCGACACCACGTTGCCGCGCTGCTTCTCGGCGATCCAGCGGCGACCCACCGCGTGGGTGACGTAGAACGTGCCGTGCATGACAATATTGGCGATCGCATCGAAGCCGCGGGGCGTCAGGTCCTGGGTGCGCGAGACGAAATTGCCCGCGGCGTTGTTGATGAGGTCGGTGAGGGGGCCGCCGGTCCAGATCGACTCGATCATCTCGTCGACGGCCATCGCGTTGCGGATGTCGACGCCGTGGCTGACCACACGCCCGCCGTGCAGATCCATCAGCTCGGTTGCAGTCTCGTCGCACACGCTCTTGCGGCGGCCGCAGATATGGACCTCGGCGCCAAGCTCGAGAAATCGTGCCGCCATGGATTTGCCGAGGCCGGTACCGCCCCCGGTCACGAGAATGCGCCGCCCGGCGAGAAGCTGATCGTTGAACATCGTATCCACCCGAAGGAATTGTTAATTGGTCGATTGACTAAATCCGCACAACGCCGTTCTGTAAAGCGGTAACAAGAAAAGCAGTGGAGGAGAATTCTCATGGAGCAGCGCGTCGCGATATCGATTTCGGACGGCATTGCCGACGTCCAGCTGGTGCGGGCGGACAAAATGAATGCGCTCGATGCCGCGATGTTCGAGGCGATTGTTGCTGCAACTGAACGACTTGCGCATGAAAAAGGGGTGCGGGCGGTAGTATTGTCCGGCGAGGGCCGGTCGTTCTGTGCGGGTCTCGATATGGACGTTTCGCCGCGATGAAGGAAAGCGGCGGCAATGGAGTTCCCGGCGGCGAAAAGCGCGACCTTTCCGCGCGCACCCATGGGCTGACCAATTTTCCCCAGCAGGCAGTGTGGGGCTGGCGGCAGCTTCCGGTGCCGGTGATCGCCGCGATCCAGGGCGTCGCCTTTGGCGGCGGTTTTCAGCTCGCGCTCGGCGCCGACATGCGCTTCCTCACGCCGGACGCGCGGATGTCGATCATGGAAATCAAATGGGGGCTGGTGCCTGACATGGCGGGCACGCCGATCCTCGCCAGCCTCGTGCGCGACGATATCCTGCGCGATCTCACCTACACCGGGCGCATCTTCTCGGCACAGGAAGCCCTGAGCTACGGCCTTGCGACGCGGATCTGCGACGACCCGCGCGCCGCGGCCTTCGAGGTCGCGCGCGAGATCGCCGGCAAGAGCCCGGATGCAATCCGCGCCGCCAAGCGCATGCTCAACAATCTGTCCGTCGATCCCGGCCCGGCGCTGCTCGCGGAATCCGTCGAACAGATGAAGCTGATGGGCGGCCCCAACCAGCAGGAAGCCGTGCGCGCCAATCTGGAAAAGCGCGCGCCGCGGTTTGCGGACGTTGGATGAAACCGTCATTCCGGGCGCGACTTCGACGCATCCCGGAATGACAACAACTAGCCCGGCGAGAGATCGGACAAGACAATGACAACGCCCTTCCTCGGCATCATCAGCGGCCAACGCCGGCACGAGCACGCCGAGGTCGCCGATCGCGCCGACCGCATCGCCAGCGGCTTGCATCAGCTCGGCGTCAAGCCGGGCGACAGCGTCTGCATGCTGATGCGCAACGACATCGCCTTCATCGAGGCGGCCTATGCCGCGATGCGGCTCGGCGCCTACGGCGTGCCCGTCAACTGGCACTTCAAGCCGGAAGAGATCAACTACGTGCTGAAGGATTCCGGCACCTCGGTGCTGATCGCGCATGCCGACATGCTGCATCAGTTGCGCGAGGCGATCCCGCCAGGCGTCACCGCGCTCAGCGTGCCGACGCCGCCGGAGATCCTCGCCAACTACAAGATCAACCCCGATCATCTCGCGCCGCCGGATTTCGCGATCGATTTCGAATCCTGGCTCCAGCAACAGCCGCGCTATGACGGCCCGGTGGTGCCACAGCCGCAGAACATGATCTACACCTCGGGCACCACGGGCTATCCCAAAGGTGTGCGCCGGTTCGCGCCGACGCCGGCGCAGAGCGCCAATGCCGAAGCCATGCGGGCGATGATCTACGGCCTCAAGCCGGGGGCACGCACGATCCTGCCGGGACCGCTCTATCATTCCGCGCCGAACTCGTTCGGTTTGCGCTCGGGCCGGCTCGGCGGCGCGCTGATCCTGATGCCACGCTTCGAGCCGGAAGAATTCCTGCGCCTGATCGACACGCAAAAAGTCGACACCATCTTCATGGTGCCGACCATGTTCATCCGGCTGATGAAGCTGCCGGAAGCCGTGCGCAAGAAGTACGACATGTCGTCGCTGCGTCACATCATCCACGCCGCAGCACCCTGTCCGGCCGACGTCAAGCGCGCGATGATCGAATGGTGGGGGCCGGTGATCTACGAATTCTATGGCTCGACCGAATCCGGCGCGGTGACCTTTGCCAATTCCGAGGACGCGCTGAAGAAGCCCGGCACCGTCGGCAAGATTTCGCCGGGCGCCGAACTGCGCTTCATCGGCGACGATGGACGGGCGTTGCCGCCGGGCCAGATCGGTGAAATCTATTCCCGCATCTCGGGCAATCCGGATTTCACCTACCACAACAAGCCGGAGAAGCGTTCCGAGATCGACCTCGAGGGTTTCATCACCTCCGGCGACGTCGGCTATATCGACGAGGATGGCTACGTCTTCATCTGCGACCGCAAGCGCGACATGGTGATATCGGGCGGCGTCAACATCTACCCGGCCGAGATCGAAGCCGCACTGCACGCCGTTCCCGGCGTCCACGATTGCGCGGTGTTCGGCATTCCCGACGAGGAGTTCGGCGAATCGCTGATGGCGGTGGTCGAGCCGCAGCCCGGCGTGACGCTCGATATCGCCTCCTTGCGCGCCCAGCTCAAGATGTCGCTGGCCGATTACAAGGTGCCCAAACACGTCGAAATCCAGGCCAATTTGCCGCGGGAAGATTCCGGCAAGATCTTCAAGCGCCGCCTGCGCGACCCCTATTGGGAGCGGGCGGGGCGACGGATTTAGGTCGGGGGGCGGATTAGTAGGGCGTCGTCCCGGCGAAGGCCGGGACCCATACGCCGCGGCTCATCGATTAGAAGACGGTGTTCGACGACCTCCCATGACCATGCGCGCCCGTGGCTATGGGTCCCGGCCTTCGCCGGGACGACAAAACGCACCGCTCCATCTTTATCTTGCACTGCGGCAAAAAACTTGCACACTCCAGAACTGCCGGGCACGTCCTCTGGAGTAACCGACCATGTCACCCCAGATCATGCCTTCCGATCCTGAAGTCCGCGCTAACCGCGTCGAAGACGCGGAGGACGCCCGGCTGCGGAACGACATCAGGCTGCTCGGGCGCATCCTCGGCGATACCGTGCGCGACCAGGAAGGCGCCGACGTCTTCGATCTGGTCGAGCGCATCCGGCAGACCTCGATCCGATTCCACCGCGACGACGACAAGCCGGCGCGGCGCGAACTCGAACTGATCCTCGACAGCATGTCGATCAGCCAGACGGTGCGGATCGTGCGCGCCTTCAGCTATTTCTCGCATTTGGCCAACATTGCCGAGGACCAGAACAACATCCGTCAGATGCGGGCGCGAACTGGACCGGGCGGAGCGCCGCGCACCAGCATGCTGGCCCAGACCCTGGCGCACGCGCGCACGGCCGGCATCAGCGCCGCCGATCTGCGCCGCTTTTTCGCAACCGCCCAGGTCAGCCCGGTCCTGACCGCCCATCCGACCGAAGTCCGCCGCAAGAGCACGATCGACCGCGAGATGGAGATCGCCGCATTGCTCGACCGCAGCGAACGGGTGCAACTGACGCCCGAGGAGATCGAGGCGAGCGACGAGCAATTGCGCCGGGCAGTGCTGACGCTGTGGAAGACCAATCTGTTGCGCCGGACCAAGCTCACCGTTCTCGACGAAGTCGCCAACGGCCTGTCGTTCTACGACTACACGTTCCTGCATGAGGTGCCGCGGCTGCATTGCGCGCTGGAGGACCGGCTGAACGAGGGCGACAGCAGCAGGGGCGAACTGGCTTCGTTTCTCAAGATGGGTAGCTGGATCGGCGGCGACCGCGACGGCAACCCGTTCGTGACGGCCGACATCATGCGCGGAACGCTGAAACTGCAGTCGAGCCGGGTGCTGCGATTCTATCTCGAGGAATTGCACCTACTCGGCGCCGAACTGTCGATGGCAGCGCATCTGGCCGATATTTCCAAGGATTTGCGCGCGCTGGCGGAGCGCTCGCCGGACAAGTCACCCCACCGCAGCGGCGAGCCCTATCGCCTCGCGGTATCTGGTATCTTCGCGCGGCTCACCGCCACCGCGACGCGGCTGGAAGTGGAGACCAGACGCCCGGCGGTCGGCGAAGCCGCGCCTTATGCCGATGTCGCGGAGTTCAAGGCCGATCTCGATATCCTCTATCGCTCGCTGATCTCGAACAATTCCGGCGTGATCGCGCGCGGCCGGCTGCGGCTGTTGCGCCGTGCCGTGGATTGTTTCGGCTTCCACCTCGCCAGTCTCGATATCAGGCAGAATTCCGCGGTTCACGAGCGCACCGTCGCTGAATTGATCGATGCGGCGATGCCCGGCATGTCCTATCTTGACCTGAACGAGGAGGCGCGGATCGCGCTGCTGGCAGGCGATTTGCGCAACGCCCGCCCGCTGACTTCCGCTTTCGTGAAATACAGCGATGAGACCGCCGGCGAACTCGCCGTCTTCCATGCCGCCGCCGAGGCGCATGCCAAGTTCGGCAGCGACGTGATTCCCCAATGCATCATCTCGATGTGCAAGGGAATGTCCGACATGCTGGAG
>JBOHIT010000508.1:0-11729 GCA_050726155.1 Bradyrhizobium sp. | reverse complement strand
GCAATATGCCACGCGTCACGTCATCGACATAGGTAAAGTCACGCTGCATCTTGCCATGGTTAAAGAGGCGGATCGGCGTGCCCGCCAGGATCGCCTTGGTAAACAGGAAGATCGCCATGTCCGGCCGGCCCCACGGTCCATACACGGTAAAGAACCGCAGTCCGGTGGTCGGCATCCGGTAAAGATGGCTGTAGGAATGCGCCATCAATTCGTTGGCCTTTTTCGTCGCGGCATAGAGGCTGACCGGATGATCCGTCCTGTCAGCGACCGAAAACGGCAATTTGGTATTGGCGCCATAGACGGAAGATGACGACGCGTAAATCAGGTGGCCGCATCCATGATGCCGGCATCCTTCCAGCACATTGAGAAAGCCCTCGAGATTGGCATCGGCGTAGGCGTGCGGATGATCAATCGAATGGCGCACGCCGGCCTGCGCCGCGAGATGAATCATCCTTGAAAACCGGTGCTGGGCAAACAGGGCCGCCATTGCCGCGCGATCGGCGAGATCGATCTGCACGAAGTTGAAACCGGCCTCGCCGCGCAAGATGTCCAGACGCGCCTGTTTCAGCGCCGGATCATAGTAAGCGTTGAGGCTATCGAGCCCCAGCACCGTGCGGCCTTCGGCCAGCATCCGGCGGGCGACATGGAAGCCGATGAAACCGGCGGCACCGGTGACCAATATTGTCTGATCCGACATCACATCCCTGGGAAGCGCCGGCACGGCGCCATCGTTCCGTTCCGGGCCTCTTTAACCGTCGTGCCGAGGGTGTCGCAATACAAAGCTTCGCGGCTGGAGCCTTTTCCGTTCCGATCGAATCGGAACGGGGCTCCAGATTCTTGATCTGACGCGTTTTCTCCAGCGAACCGGTGCCCACTTCGCTGGAAAACGCTCTCTTGCCATATTGGCTTTAAAACCATACCAAGGCGGCAAAGTTTGGCGCACGATGCCGATTTGCGCCGTTTTCGACACCCTTTCTCACACCTGGCAAGCGCCAACGAGATGCGCCGGATCCTGATTTCGACCATCAAGATATTGATCTCGGCAGCGCTGCTTTACTTCTCGTTGCGCAAGATCGATCTGCACGAACTCGCTTCACGCATCGGCGTCGGGAGCCTCGGCTGGATTGCGCTCGCGATCGCCGTCACGTTCCTGCAGATTTTTCTCGGCGTGTTGCGCTGGCGCGAGATCAGCGCCGAATGCGGCGCGCCGCTCGAAACCAGGCAGGCGATGCGCTTCAACGTCATCGGAACCTTCTTCAATCAGACACTGCCGTCCGCAATCGGCGGCGATGCGGTGCGGCTCTGGCTGGTTGCGCGCGCCGGCGCCGGCTGGCGGGCCGCGACTTATTCGATCTTTGTCGACCGTGCCATCGGCCTGATCGCGCTCGCGGTCATCGTCGTCGCGAGCCTGCCGTGGAGCTATGATCTGATCAGCGATCCTCAGGGCAGGTCCGCGCTGCTGCTGGTCGACTTTGCCGCGCTGGCAGCCGGCGCCGGATTCCTGATCCTCGGCATATTGCCCTGGCCGTGGCTGAAGCGCTGGTGGGCGACGCATCACATCCGCGCCTGTGCCGAGATTGCGAACCGGGTGCTTTTCAGCCGCAGCCGCGGGCCGAAGATTGCCGCACTCTCGCTGTTCGTTCACGTTCTGACTGTCGTGATCGCCTGGTGTGTGGTGCAATCGATCGCCGCACCCGTGCTCTTCAGTCAGGTCTTTCAACTGATACCGCCGGTGGTCCTGATCACGATGCTGCCGATCTCGATCGCCGGTTGGGGCGTTCGTGAAGCCACCATGGGGCTGGCGTTCGGATATGCCGGGTTGATGACGAACGAGGGCGTCAACGTTTCGCTGCTGTTTGGTGCGGTGTCGTTTATCGTCGGCGCCGTCGGCGGACTGGTGTGGATATTCAGCGCCGAAAAGGCCGCCCAGGGCGCCACGCCCATTGAAGTTCCCAAATAAGTCTCGCCGGTTTCGACGTTCCTGACTGTCACCGCCACAGGCCAAGCAGCTATTCATTCTCAAAGATGGCTCTCATGCAAAAACGCGGGAAAGTCCTGGTCGTCACCCAGCATTACCCGCCGGATTCCAGCACCACGGCGGTCTATCTGGCCTCTATCGCCGAAGGATTGGCTGCTGACGACAGGGTCGTGGTGCTGTCCGGATCGCCGAATTCCGCGCTTCAAGGCAGCGCCGACAGCAATAACCTTGAGGTCATCGAGATACCGAACTGGAGCGCGCCCAAGCATGACCTCGTCCGGCGCGCGATCGCGATGTCGTTGTTTGCGCTGCGGATGTTTTTCGCAACGCTCACGCGCGCCAGCCGCAACGATGTTGTGTTCTGCGTCACCACTCCCTTCACGCTGCCCTATGCCGTCGTTCTGGCGGCAAAGCTGCGCGGAGCGGCGACCGCCCTGCTGATCTACGATCTCTATCCCGAGGCGCTCGAGGCCGCAGCCTTGATCAAACCGGGCTCGTTGACGGCGCGGCTGTTTCGGCTGGTCAACGGCGCGCTGTTCCGCGCGCTGGACGCAATCATCACCATCGGCCGCGATGTGGAACCGTTGCTGCTGGCCTACAGGGGCGTTGACCGCGGGAAAATCCACTTTATTCCGAACTGGACACTGTTGCCGGTCGGCTATCGCGAACCCGCGCCGGGCAATCGCTTCCGCGTTGGACGGGACTCGCAGCTGATCGTCGGGTTGTCCGGCAATCTGGGCTTCACCCATTCGCCGCGCACCATATTTGAGGCCGCGCGATTGCTGCGCGACGACAAGGATGTTCACCTCCTGCTGTCGGGATGGGGTATCGGCTGGAAAGAGATGGCTGAGCTGCAGGCGACGGAAAGGCTGGTCAACGTGACCCTGCTCGAGCCCGTCCCGCAGGATGATCTCGTCGAACTCCTGTCGGCCGCCGACGTCTGGATCATCCCCTACCGCCGCAACATTGCCGGGGTGTCGATTCCGAGCCGGATGTACAATTTGATGGCGGTCGGACGTGCGATCATCGTCGCCGCCGAACCGCACGCGGAGGCCTCGCTTGTGGTGAACGAAGACGCGATTGGCTGGGCCGTGCCGCCCGAGCATCCCGAACTGCTGGCCAACGCCATCCGCCTCGCCGCGGCCGATCGCGCGGCCACCCTGCAAATGGGCCGGCGCGCAGCCCTGGCCGCGGAAAAGTACAGTCAGGACATCGCGCTGGCGCGCTATCGCGAGGTCATCCTCAACAACGGCTTGACCCGACCCTCCAGATGAAACTCGACGGCGCAATCTTCGCTAGGTATACAGCGGGCGGCTTTCGATGCCTGCGCCGCATCCCACCCTCCATTTCATATCTGCCGCCTTCGCCGCGGCATGCCGGGTCCAATGACGACTACTGAACTGTTCCTGCTCGCTGCGGTGCTCGCAGCATCGTTGTCGTCCCTGCTGACATGGGCGATCCGACCCCTGCTGCTGCGCCACGTGTTGGCCAATCCAAACGCGCGCTCGTCGCATCAGGTTCCGACCCCACAGGGGGGCGGCACCGCGGTGATCGCAGCGACGCTGATCGTTGCGGGTCTCGTCATCGTCAATGCGTTCAATTTCACCGCCGTGCCGTTGACCGTGTTCTGCGCAACGCTCTTCATCGCGCTGGTGGGCATGGCTGACGACATCAAATCCATCCCGGTGTTGCCGCGATTGCTGCTGCAGGCGGCCGCGGTCGGCGCCGTCATCCTGGCCGCGCCTGCCGAAGCCAGGATCGTGCCGGCGTGTCCGTTGTGGGTCGAGCGTGGCCTCGTTTTGATTGCCGGACTCTGGTTTGTGAACCTCGTCAACTTCATGGACGGGCTGGACCTGATGACGGTGTCCGAGGTGGTGCCGATCACCGCAGCGATGATCGTACTGGGTTGGCTCGGTGAATTTCCACCGTCAGTAGCCATTGTCGCCGCCGCGCTTTGCGGCGCGATGCTTGGATTTGCGCCCTTCAACCGTCACGTCGCCAGGATATTCCTCGGCGACGTCGGCAGCTTGCCGATCGGCCTGCTGCTCGGATGGTGCCTGCTGCAACTGGCCTATCACGGGCAATTCGTGGCCGCCCTGCTGTTGCCACTCTATTATCTGTCCGACGCAACGCTGACGTTGCTGCGGAGGATGGCGAAAGGCGAGCCGTTCTGGGCGGCACATCGTTCGCATTTCTATCAGCGCGCGACCGACAACGGTTATTCGGTGCCGCGCGTCGTCCGCGAGGTATTCGCGCTCAACGTCGCACTCGCCATCCTGGCCATTGGGTCAATCAAGCTTGGCTCAATGGCGGCCGGCCTTGCAGGCCTCCTAGCCGGCGCCATCGCGGTGACGCTGGTCCTGTACAGGTTTTCCCGACGACAGGCGGCCTGAATTCACGCCTTCGGTTTGTCGGGCATGGGCTCATGCAACGCCAGCCGCAGACCCTCGTCGAGGGTGACCTGCGGCCGCCAGCCGGTGGAGGCGGCCTTGGAAAGGTCAAGCTCCAGCGAACCGAGCAGGCTCTCACGAATCTCCTTGCGGCCGGTGGCCTGCAACAGCGCGCTCAACAGCCGCGGCGGCATCGAAAAAAGCCGCGGCGAACGGCCCGCCGCACTTGCAAGGCGCCTGATGAATTCGGGCGTGGAAACCTGTTCCTCGTCGGCCACGAGGAAGATGTCGAACTTTCCAGCCGGTTGCGATAATCGATGCAGGATGAACGACGTCAGATTTTCCACGGCCAGAAACGCGCGACGATTGCGAATGGCAGCGAATGGCAGCGGGACGCCAAGCCCGATCGCCTTGGTGAGCATCTTGAAGTTCCCCTTCGCGCCGGAGCCGTAAATCAGCGGTGGCCTCACCACCGTTATGTTCATGTCGCTGCCCTGCGCCAGCGCCTTGAGTCCCGCTTCGGCCGCCGCCTTCGACATCCCGTAGAGGCCGCGCGGAGTCAGAACATCGCTTTCGCGAAACGGTGAATATGAATCGCTGCTTCTTCCATGCACGAGGACCGTGCTGACAAAGATGAAATTCTTGACACCGGCTTCCGCGGCGTTGCGCGCTAGCTGAAGCGTCCCCTCGATATTGACGTCGCGATAAAGTTCGACCGCATGCTCTTCATGCTGATGATGAACGCGTGCGGCGAGATGAACCACGGCATCAATGCCGGCGAGCGCCGGTTGCCATTCCGTCGTCGGGCCGATCGAGCCGACCAACACTTCGTCATCGCTTCCGGATGCTGTTCGCGTGGCGCGGCGTACGGCCCAGCCGTTGCGCGCCAGGAAGTGCGCCAGATGCCGTCCGACGAAACCGCTCGCGCCCGTCACCAGGACCAGGGGTGCACGATCCTTCATGACGCCTGCTTTCATGACGCTTGCCTTGCCTGTTTCGGCTCCAGAAGCTCGTTTATCAGCGATGCGTAGCTCGTCAGTGCCCGCTCGGAGCTGAAGCCCCTCGCGGCCGCAACGACGCGTTCGGCCATCGATGAATCGGTTGATGAACATGCGGCCCGGATCGCTCCCGCCAGTTGGTCCGACATACCCGGCGCTACCACCCAGCCAAGATTGCTTTCCGTCACGATGAGGGCGGCTTCGGCCTCCGGCTCGGAGACAAGTACGACCGGCCGCCCGACCGCAAGCAGATTATAGAACCGGCTGGGTACCGACACCCCTGCGACGTTCTTGCGATAGGGGATGAGCCAGACATCCGCGGCCGACAGGAATGCCTCGAGGTCGCCATCCTCAACGCGACCGACCAGGCTGACATTTGGCAGATTGGCGCCGGTTTGCATCTCTTTCAATCGATCGAAGCCGACGCCCCAGCCGGACAGCAGGAAATGAATATCGGGATCGTTCCGCAGCAGTCGCGCGGCTTCGAACACGATGACCGGATCATGGGTAAAGCCGAGATTGCCGGATAGGCCGACCACGAAGCGGGCCGCAAGCGATCGCCGAAACGGATTGTCGGCCTGGACCGGGCGAACGCCGGGTACCAGCGTGGCCCAGTTCGGAATGAACCGGATCTTGTCTTTCGTCATGCCGCCATAGCGCAACAACAGCTTCTCGGTGTCCCGCCCGATGATGATGACGGCGTTCAGGGCGCGGAACATCAGCGCGTTTAGTCCGCCCATCATCCGCGCCACCAGCGACGCCGGTTTCAGCAGGCCGGCCATGATCAGGACGTCGGGATAGAGATCGTGCATGATCAACGCCGACTTTGCCCGCTTCAATCTGGCGGCTGCAGCAACCGCATAGGGCAGCATGAAGGGCGCGGTCACGGTGAGCGCCACGTCACCGCGCTGCAGCTCGTTCAGCAGCGCGGCAAATATCCGCAGCGTAAACAGCACCTCGGCCACGGCGCGCCTGATCAGCGCCGCCTTGCCGGGTAGCCGGTTCCTGATTTCAACGACGGCCGGCTTGCCCGCGGACGCTGTCGAGGCCGATCCCGGCATCCCCGAAAGAACCAGAACCTCGGCCTCCGACGCCACCCGGTTAGCGATCGCGGCCATGATCGCGGCTGTCGTGCTGTGATCCGGCGGATAATGCTGGCTGACGACGACGACTTTTCCAGACTTCTGCATCATGGCTTTCGAAATGGTCCGGCACATCGGCCGGAAATAGCGGCGAATGGATTAAGCGGCGTTCGATCCGAATTCGGGGACCGCATCCTTCAGCACCGTCGTAATGGTGGCGCGGTCGTCGTTGGCGATTGCCTGCTCGAGCGCGGCAAGCCATTTGCGCAGGGTCTGCATCGGCGGCTCGTTGGGCTTGGCCGCCATCACGCCGGCGACGCCGATCTCGATGGTCGGCTCCTCGCTGGCGAACAATATCTCGTTGAGGCGCTCGCCCGGCCGCATCCCGCTGAATACGATCTCGATATCGTAGCCGGGCTGCAAGCCGGACAGCCGGATCATCCGCTCGGCCAGATCCACAATCTTCACCGGCTGGCCCATGTTGAGCACGTAGACCGAGACATCGGGCCGCGCCGGCGTCATCGCATGCGTGGCCGCCGTGATCACGAGATCGCAGGCTTCGCGGATGGTCATGAAGTAGCGGACCATATCGGGGTGGGTCACCGTCACCGGACCGCCCGCCTCGATCTGCGCCTTGAATTTCGGCACCACCGATCCGTTCGAGGCCAGCACGTTGCCAAAGCGCACCGAGATCAGCCGCATATGCGGCTTGCCGTCGGACTGGACCGCCAGATCGTGGTCGAGCGCCTGGCAATACATTTCGGCAAACCGCTTGGTCAGGCCCAGCATCGAGACCGGTTCGATCGCCTTGTCGGTAGAGATCATCACCATCGCTTCGGCGCCCGCCGCCAGCGCCGCATCGGCAACATTGACCGAGCCGAAGATGTTGGTCTTGACGCCCTCGCTCCAGTCCCGCTCCAGGATCGGCACATGTTTCAGCGCCGCGGCATGGAACACGATATTGGGCTTGAATTCCTGCATCAGCCGCATGACGCGAGCCCGATCGCGGATATCGGCAATGCGGCCCTCGACGACGACGCCGGTTCCACCCGCAGCCAGGGCCTCGGTGACGGCATAGAGCGCCGGTTCCGAGTGCTCGATGACAAGCATCCGCGCCGCGCCGAAGGTCGCAACGCGCTCGCATATCTCCGATCCGATCGAGCCGCCGCCGCCGGTCACGATTACAGCCTTGCCCTTCACCAGCGATTCCAGCCGCGCATAGTCGATCTTTTCGCTGGGGCGCAGCAGCAGGTCCTCGACGTCGACATTGGTCAGCCGCGGCGCATCGCCACTTTCCAGCGACGGCAGCCGGCTGACGATCAAGCCGAGCCGCTTCGCACGCATCAGCACCGCCTCGGGATGCGCGTCGGGCTCGAACGCCGACGGGGTCATCACCGCGCGCTTGATCGGCTTTTCGCGGCTCTCGAAATCCCGGATCACGGCCTCAATGTCGTCGGTTCCACCGAGCACCGGAACGTTGCGGATCTGCTGGCCGCGATCGGCCACCGACGGCGACAGCACGCCGACCGGCCAGAGCCGCTTGATGGCGCCGTTCTCGATTCCGCGCAGCACGACTTCCGCATCGGCGGCGCGTCCGATCAGCAGCGTCGGAGACGCATCGTCGGCGCGCGCCTGATGACGGGTCCGCGAATAGCGGAAATAGCGGTAGCCGAAACGCAGCGCGCTGAGGAAAAACACCTGGAGAAAGAAATAGAGGATGATGGTGATGCGGCCGAGGAAAACGGCGTAGTGGACTTTCGGCCCGACAAAAATGGCCGCGTAATCCACTACCACCAGGGCGACCGTCAACACCGCCGCCACGCGCAGGATGTTGAGAGCATCCGGCAACGAGATGAAACGCCACTTCGTCGTCGTCAGGTTGAAGAAGTAACAAACAAAGACACTGAAAAGGACGAACCAGGGCAGCACGCGCAAGAGCAGCGGCAGTCGGTCGGTGAGAAAATCGCCTTCGAACCGCAGATAAAAACTCGCCAGCAACGCAGCCGCAGTCGCCAGCGCGTCATGCAACGCGATCAGGAAATTACGCCGGGTCAAATGCGAGAAACGCGTCATTTACTGACCAACTACGGATTTTATGAGGATTCGCCGGATATTCCGGCCCGCTGATATCTCATATGCCGCGCCCATGCCAGAGCTCATGACCGGACCGCGATGACCTGTTGCTGCACGGTCCGCTCGCCTCCTTCGCGCGACTTTTCCCGCAGCGCCATGCCGCCGGCCACCCCGACACCCAGCACGTACATCCAGCCCTCGTGGAAATCGAACAGATGCGAGTTGAACAATGAACTGAAAATATTCTGCAGGACGGTCATCAGGCCGATCCAGGCCACCAGGCCCTCGCCGCGGAACAGCAGCAAATGCGACAACCACATCGCATACAGAATGACGACCCCGATGGAACCCCACTGCACTGCGACGTTCAGCGTCTGGTTATGGGGATTTCCGATGACCTGCCCCTGGGCGAGCACCTTGGGCCCGGTGGCGGCCGCCTCGAACAGCCCGCGAGTCGATCCGGTGCCGTGCCCAACCACCGGCGCCTCTGCAAAAAACCGCAGCGACTTGGTCCAGAATTCCAGCCGCAACCCGATCGATGTGGGCTGGTTGCGCTCCTTGTAGATCCGGTAGTCCCGCGAGAACTTCTCCGTCGTCATCTGCAATTGCGGCGATGCCACCCACGCCAGCGCGCCGAGCACGATCGCGGCCGAGAACAGCATCAGGTTGGTTCGCCAGGTCAGATGCATCAGTGCAAACACGGCGAGCATGATCGGCAGGGTGACGAGCGCGGTGCGCGACACGATCACGAACGCCATGTTGGCGACCAGGCTCGCAGCAAGCGCGATCAGCAGCAGCGCCTGCCAGATTTTCCGGTCCCGCAACAACGTGACGACGGGATAGGCGAGCACAACCGCGCACAACGCGAATTCCTGGCTCTGGTCGATGTAGTTCTTGACGAAAATGCCGCGCTCGACATCGCCGCGCTTCAGCGTCAGGTCGGGATAAATCAGGACCAGCCACGACATCACCATCATCAGCGCGCAGGAGACCAGAAAGGCGACGAACACCCACATGCCGCGCGACGAGCGTTCAAAATGATAGAACAGCAGCGGCAGCACCAGGAGCTTGGTGACAGGACTGAGCGCATAGCTCCGCACGCTCCATGGCGCGTCGGACCACAGCGTGCCGGCGAGCGCCAGCAGGAACAGCGCGATCGGCAACGCGCAGATCGGCCGCTTCAAGGATTGCAGGAAGAGTTTGAAATCGAGCGTCGGTGCCAGTGCCACCAGCCAGATGACCGCAAAGATGGCGACCAGCGAGGTCGACCACGGCAGCGAGAGCGCGATCAGCACCGCAAGAATATCCACGTTCCTTTCCCTCGCGGCGGGATCGCGCCAGGCCGACAGCACGCGGCTCGCCCGCGATGTCGTCGCCGCAGCGTTCATGCCGCGCCTCCGCGCGCGCGGTCGACCAGTGACGTCGTGCTGTGCCCGGGCAGGATATCGATCAGCAGCACCTCGCCGCCGCAGGCCTCGACGACCTCGTGGCCGACGACCTGCTCGCGGGTATAGTCGCCGCCCTTGACCAGCACGCTCGGCTTGACGCGCGTGATCAGGTCGATCGGGGTGTCTTCCTCGAAGATCGCGACCAGATCGACCGCCTCCAGCGCCGCGAGCACTTCGGCGCGGGCGCGCTCATCCTGCACCGGACGTCCCTCGCCCTTCAATCGTCGGACCGAGGCGTCGCTGTTCAGCCCGACGATCAGACGGTCGCAGGCGCCGCGCGCCGCGGTCAGCACCTTGACGTGGCCGGGATGCAGAATGTCGAAACAGCCATTGGTGAAGCCGACGCGCAGGCCCTGGGTGCGCCACTCCGTCAGATGGACATCGAGGTCACCGCCGGCGGCCACTATCTTTTCTTCGGCGACCAGCGAGGCATGCGGCAGGATTTTCCGCCGTAATTCGGCCGGCGTGACGGTCGCGGTGCCCTTCTTGCCGACCGCGACGGCGGCCGCCGCGTTCGCCATCCGCAGCGCGGTTTCCCAATCGGCGTTGGCGGCCAGCGTCAATGCCAGCACCGCCGCAACCGTGTCGCCGGCGCCCGAGACGTCGCGCACCTTGACCGGAAGGGCCGGCACATGGATCGCCTCGCCACCGCGCACGACCAGCGTCATGCCGTGTTCGCTTTGCGTCACCAGCATGGCTTCGCAATCGGCCAGAACCATCGCGTCCTGGGCGGCGTCCGCAATGCCCTGCTCGGTGTCGGCGCGGCTGCGAGTTGCTTCGGCGAATTCCTTGCGGTTCGGCGTCAGCAGCGTCGCCCCGCGGTAGATCGCCAGGTTGGCGCTCTTCGGGTCGACGATGACGCGCTTGCCGAGCTTCTTCGCCGCGTCGATGACGTTGCGGATCACCCGCGCCGTCAGCACACCCTTGGCGTAGTCGGACAGCAACACGATATCAGCGCGGGCAAGCTGCGGCAGGATGGCGTCGATCAGCTTTTGCTCGATCGCGGGCGCCGCCGGCTGCGCCAGCTCCCAGTCGGCGCGCAGCATATGGGTGGAAAAATGCTCGGAGACGAAACGTACCTTGCGCGTCGTCGGGCGATCGGGATCGGAAACCAGCACAGCCTCGATGCCGCTTTCCTGCGCGAGCTCGCTGCGAAGTCTCGCGCCCGCCTCGTCTTCGCCGATGAGACCGGCAAAAATGCAGCGCCCGCCGAGCGAGGCGATATTGCGCGCGACATTGCCGGCGCCGCCGACATTGGTCTCGCTGCGCTGGACCGCGATGACCGGCGCGGGTGCTTCCGGCGAGATCCGCGAGACTTCGCCATAGACGAACTCGTCCAGCATCAGGTCGCCGATGCAAAGCACGGTGCGGCTGGCAATGGCTTGCGACAGGGCGTCAAAATCGAACATGTAATCGTTACCCCGTCAGCGGAAGCGGTCGGTGCGGTCGAGGAAACCCTTCACGTAGGCGTCGACCGCGTCTTCCAGCGCCGTGAAGCCGCCATTGTATCCGGCGTGCCGCAGCCGATCGACTTCGCTCTGGGTGAAATACTGATAACTGCTGCGGATCGCTTCGGGCATGTCGATAAACTCGATGTTCGGTTTGGCGCCGAGCGCGGTATAGGCCGCCAGCATCAGGTCGCGAAAACTGCGCGCGGTGCCGGTTCCGACATTGAAGAGACCGCTGACCGAGGGCGTCGCGAGCAGCCACATCGTCACCCGGATCACGTCGTCGACATAGATGAAATCGCGGCGCTGATC
>JBOHIT010000507.1:0-12207 GCA_050726155.1 Bradyrhizobium sp. | reverse complement strand
GGGAAGCCGGCGAGCTGCATGATGGTCATCGGCCGGCCATTGGCGGGCAGGCGGAACAGATGGCTGATGACTTCGGCCATGGTATCGCCGCCGACATTGGCGTTGTCGAACATGAAGGCGTAGCGCGGATCGTTGCGCACGGTCTCGATGCGCGAAATCAGCTTGTGATAGATGATGCGCGAGGAACGGTTTTCCAGCTTGCCCA
This sequence comes from Bradyrhizobium sp., assembly GCA_050726155.1. GTDB lineage: Bacteria > Pseudomonadota > Alphaproteobacteria > Rhizobiales > Xanthobacteraceae > Bradyrhizobium. The sequence continues at coordinate 12,002 of JBOHIT010000507.1, read as the reverse complement.
TGCGCTCGTCGATCAGCGAGATCAGGTCGACCAGGCGGTACGGCACCGGCGTATCGACGGTGTAACCGATCGCCTTCGGATCGATCCGCTTCAGCCCGACGCGGTCGGCGTTCTGGTATTGGGTGTAGATGCCCTTCGCCATCGGAATGACTTCGGCGAGGATGTCGAGCTCCTCGGGCACGCCGGGGCGGCCGGCGAACAGCACGTCGACGATTTCCTCGAAATTGAACAGCCAGAACGGCAGCTTGAGGTTTCGCGGGTTGAGCACCAGCGCACGGTCGCCGAAGCAGCGGCCGTATTCATTGTGGACGTCGAGCAGGAAGATGCGGAGATTCGGCCGCGATTTGAGGATTTCGTTGAGCAGCAGCGAGACGCCGGTCGATTTGCCGACGCCGGTCGATCCGAGCACCGCGAAATGCTTGGACAGCATTTCCTCGACGTCGACATAGGCAATGACCGAACGGTCCTGCTGCAGGGTGCCGACATTGATCTGGTCCGATCCGGTCGGCGCGTAGACGGTGCGGAGCTCCGCATTGGTGATCAGGTCGACCGCATCGCCGATGGTCGGGTAATTGGTGACGCCGCGCTGGAACTTGGGACGGTCGCCGCCGAGGATTTCGCCGAGCAGGTCGACGCCGGCGGTGGCGATATAGCTATCCGTACTCGGCAGGTCCTCGCAGGATACGTCGGTAATCATGGCGACGATGGTGGAAGTTGCGCAGCGGATACTGATGAAGCGGCCGACAGTGGCGCGGACTTCCGAGGTGGCCATCTGGCTTACCGAGAGAAGTCCGACCCGGGCGAGGGAGCCGCGCACCGAAATCACACGTCCGAAGGATGTCACGATGTTGAACCTGGCATGTCATGAATTGGGTCAAGCCGCATTATGGGCGGCCGGGACTAGCGAAACGGTTAAACCGGCGAGGTTCCGTCTTCGTTAAATCCGCGGCATCGTGCCCGGGACTGGTTTTGCTCGACGTTGCAGGCGTGGCATCGACACGCAAGTTAAGCAGGAAAATCAGGGCTTTTTCGCATTTGTACGGGCGCGCGAGATCCGCTTCGGCTTAATCCTTTGTTTACCACCGCGAAGGAGAGGCCGGTTCTGCCGATCGCCTGCCGCTAACCTGCGGTGCGGGAGCAATTGGAACCGGGCCGTGTGGCGCGGTAACCGATTGCTAACCCCAAGTTGTAACGCGCCTTCCACCAGTCATCCGTAACGATGTCACGCTGGGGAGGTACCAGGTGACTTTCGACAACGGCCAACACATGCCGGGCGGTTTGACGAATCCTGCTGAGAGAGCCGGGACGATGAGGCGCCTTGCCCTTTGTGCCGTCCTGATCGCCGTGGCGATTGCGGCCGGGATCGCGACCTCGGCGTGGGGCCTGCGTGAACGTGCCCTGCTTGCCCTCGTCGGGGTCCTCGTGGTCGTGGTCGGCCTGCTGCTGAGACGCCACCGACGGTCCGATCAGCAGTTGGCAGCGGAGCGCCTCCAGCTCAGTGTTGCCGTGAACAATATCCCGCAAGGCCTTGTTCTCTATGACGCATCGGCGCGGATCGTCATCTGCAACCAGCCCTATAGGGAGATGTTCGGGTTGTCGCCGGATGTGGCGAAGCCCGGCTGCACGATGCATCGCCTGATCCAACACCGCAAAGAGACCGGATCCTTTGACGGCGATGTCGATGAATTCTGCAACGCCATCATCCGCACCGTGTCGCTCGGCAAGGCCACGCGTCAGCTCACGGAAGCACCGGGCGGCCGGGCGATCGAGATCGTCAACCGGCCGCTGAAGGCGGGTGGCTGGGTGGCCACGATCGAGGACATCACCGAGCGCACGCGCGCAGACGAGAAGATTGCCCACCTGGCGCATTACGACGCGCTCACCGATCTGCCCAACCGGGCGCTGTTCCGCGAACGGCTCGAACAGGCGCTGAAGGCGCTCCGGCCGGGCGAACAGCTCGCGGTGCTCTACATCGACATCGACGAGTTCAAGGGTGTCAACGACGCGCTCGGCCATGCGATCGGCGATGAGCTTCTGAGGGGTGTCGCCGAGCGCCTGCGCACTTGCCTGAGGGCAAGCGATGTGGCGGCGCGGCTTGGTGGCGACGAGTTTGCCGTCATTCAGACCGCTATTAAGAAACAGTCGGAAACCGCTCAGCTTGTTGATGAAATTTATGCAGCGATCAGGCGGCCGTTCGAGTGTTCGGGCCATTTGATCACCTCGGATGCCAGCATCGGCATTGCGCTCGCCCCCGGCGATGGGCGGGATCTGGACCAGTTGCTGAGGAACGCCGACCTCGCGCTGTACGGCGCCAAGGGCGACGGGCGGCGGACCTACCGGTTCTTCGAGGCCGGCATGGACGCCCGCGCCAAGGCGCGGCGAAGCCTGGAACTCGAATTGCGTCAGGCGATATCGGACGGAGGCCTCGAGGCCTATTATCAGCCGGTGCTTACTCTCGAGGACGGCAAGATCTCCTCCTGCGAGGCGCTGCTGCGATGGCGCCACCCCGAACGCGGCATGATCTCGCCCGCGGAGTTCATTCCGGTCGCGGAAGAGACCGGCCTGATTAACGAACTCGGTCGCTTTGTGCTCAACACGGCGTGCGCCGAGGCAGCGAACTGGGCGGAAGACGTCCGGGTCGCGGTCAACGTCTCGCCGGTCCAGTTCAGGAGCCAGACGCTGGCGCTCAACGTGGCGGCAGCGCTTGCCGCCTCCGGCCTTGCCGCCTCACGGCTCGAGCTCGAGATCACCGAGGCTGTGCTGATCCGCGACGACGAGGTCGCGCTGGAGGTTCTGCACCAGTTGCGCAAGCTCGGCGTGCGCATCGCGTTGGACGATTTCGGCACCGGCTATTCCTCGCTGAGCTATCTGCAGCGTTTTCCGTTCGACAAGATCAAGATCGACCGCTCCTTCATCAAGGATCTGGCCGGCTCGGGCGCCTCATCGTCGATCGTCCAGGCGGTGGTGAACATCGCGGCTGCAAGCGACATGACCACGACTGCGGAGGGTGTCGAGACCGAGCAGCAGCGGAATTTGCTGTACATTCTCGGCTGTACCGAGATGCAGGGTTTTCTGTTCAGTCCGGCCATCCCGGCGGTGGAGGTCCGGCGGCTGATGCTCTCGCACCGCGCCGCGGTTGAATCCGCGGCTTGATCCGGTGACTTCGACACGCGGGCCGGTTTCGCGGACCCGATCGGTCAGTTGGCAACCGACCCGGCAGAGTCCGGACCTGGCTCCCGACGCCAGCGGCCCGCCCGGCCACCCAGCGTTTCCGACGGGTACTCCCCGAACAACGAATGATAGTAGTGCGAGAAGCGCCCGAGCTCGATGAAGCCGTGCTGGATCGCGACCTCGGCTACCGTGGCCGTTGCAGGGTTGCGCTCCCTCAGGACGGAATGAATCGCACAAAGCCGCTTGTGGCGCAGATACGTGATCGGTCCCAGGCCGAGAACCTCAAAAAACGCGCGATGCAAAGTCCGCCGCGAGACATTCAGCTGTGCACAGATTTCGGATATGTGGACGGGTCGAAGGTCGGCGGCCGCGAGATAATCGTCGACCTTGGCAACCAATTGCGTTGCCGAGGGCGGAAGTCCTCTTGAGTCCGACGGTAACGAGCGCACGATCGTTCCGGTGACGGCATCCATGATCGATCGCTTCCAGAAATCGGCGACTGCATCGGATAAGCCGGCCTGTTGGCTGGCCAATCGCGAAATGATCAGCGGCAATCGCTGCGTTGCCGCGCTGCCGATCGCAGGATCCGCCTGATAGACGTTCTTGCTGAGCCATGCGGCAGGATCGGCCAACCTCGGCTCGCCCTTGAAGAGCGACATGACATCGGCAAGGTCGAAACGGATGGCGGCATAGGCCGCAGCGCCATGGAAAATCCCGTCATGCTCGGTGCTGGGTGGCATGATCAGCACATCCGCCGGACGCATATCGAAGGACCAATGGGTGACACGGTCATCGGAATTCAGCAGCATTCCAACAACGAGCTTATCGTCGGTCGAAATGCGCTGGGTGCGGACGCCGACGGAGAACGAGCCGACGCTGAGTGAAAAGTCTCCGATGCCGACATGACTCAATGAGCCGCGAAATTTCCCGCGGCTCAGTTGCGTCACCTCGACATGCGATCCCCTGATCGCGTTGTGAAGGCCTTCGAAGCTGTCCAGACTGGAGGTGTTGACCGCAAGGTGCCCGCTCATGGTTTGGCATCCCGTTGCTAGAGCTTTACCTTTGATCGCGATAGTCCTTGATGCGAGTCGACACCGGCGGCTTTCCTGTTTCGAATGTGTAGCCAATGGACCCGCCGAGCGCAACGCGGCCTTCGAACGCACCGAGGCGTGCTCCGGTCCCGCTGTCGGTGGTGAGCTGCTGGCCACGGAGCATTTTGATCCCGGCCTTTAGCTCGCCGAACCTGGGCATATCGCGCTGCGGGATGCCAAATGCGCGCGTGCGTGGCCGGGTCTGTCCGAATTGACACCGGCAATCCCTGCGCGCTATCCAAGCTGAAGCCAAGAACAAGAAACAGGGCAGGGTGGAACGCGATGTACCGCGGCAGCGCGTCTTGAGCGATTTCGCGCGGCCTTCCGCGCTCGCACCATTTCGCATCAGGAATTATCGTTTCCAGTGGCCCGCCGATCTGCTCACTTCGTGGGCGTTCGAGATGGAGATGATCATCCTCGGCTGGTACGTGCTGGTCGAGACCGGATCGGTGCTGTTGCTCACGGTGTTCGCTTCCCTTGGCTATATCGGCACATTGGTTGCTCCGATGTTCGGCGTCGTCGGCGACCGCATCGGCCATCGCGATTTGCTCGCCATGATGCGCGCGACCTACGCGGTGCTGGCGACCGTGCTGATGACGCTGGCGCTGTCGGGCCAACTCAATCCGTTGTTCGTGTTCATCGTCGCCGCGCTAATGGGAATCGTCCGGCCGTCGGACCTCGGCGTGCGTGGCGCGCTGGTGGCGACCATCATGCCGCGCGATCAATTGATCGGTGCGATCAGCATTTCCCGCACCACGATGGACACCGCGCGCATTGCGGGCGCGCTGAGCGGAGCCGGGTTGTTTGCCGCGCTCGGGATGGGCCCGGCCTATGTCGCGATCGTCTGCCTCTATATCGTCGCGACCGCGCTGACGCTGTGCGTGGTGGCGCCGGCCGCGCCGCATCCGGCCGGCGATACGGCCCGCGACGCGTTGCGCTCGCCCATACGCGACCTGAAGGAGGGCGTGGCCTATTGCTGGACCACGCCGCGCATGCGCGCCGCGCTCTGGGTCGCGTTCCTCGCCAACCTCACCGCCTATCCCTTGACCAACGGCCTTCTGCCCTACGTCGCGAAGACGATCTATGGCACCAACCAGACCGGCCTCGGCTATCTCTCGGCAAGCTTCGCCATCGGCTCGCTGGCCGGCTCGATCCTCTTGAGCCTGGTCCACGGCATCAGGGTGGCCCGGCTGATGATCGCCTCGACCGTGCTGTGGTACGCGACATTGCTGCTGTTCGTGCAGATGCAGACAGTGCCGACCGCGATCGTCTGCCTGGTCATCGCGGGCTTCTCGCAGAGCCTCGCCATGATTTCGATCGCCGTCATCCTGATGCGCACGTCCGCCGAGAATTTGCGCGGCCGGGTGATGGGCGTGCGCATGATGGTGATTTACGGCCTGCCGTTCGGCTTGCTGGCCGCCGGCAGCCTGATCGACGCCATCGGTTTCGCCGCGACGGGAACGCTCTACGCCGCGGCCGGCCTGGCGCTGATCCTCGCAACCGTACTGCATTGGCGCGCGGACCTGTGGCCGGTGCATGCGCCGGCCAATGCGAGGTAGGTTTTCCCGTCGACGGGCGGCCTCAACCGACGCCTGATGCTGGCCTCTTCATCATCTTTGCTCATCTGGCTGCTTCCGCGCCTAAGGACGCGTCGACGTACCAGCGCGTTACCCGTCGCTGCCCAAGTATTTGTTGACTGGGCCTGATAATTTGTACATCTGTACAAAAGAAAAATCGAAGGCAAACCCCGAAGAAAACCCATGACGCGTAATCCCAATATGCGGGAAGCGATCCTCAGCTCGGCCGAGACGCTGTTCTCGACCCGCGGCTTCAACGCGGTCTCGATCCGCGACATCGCGCTGGAGGCGGGCGCCAATCCCGGCAGTGTCACCTACCATTTCAAGAGCAAGGACGGGTTGCTGCTGGAAATCTACAAGCGGCATTGCGGCCCCATGAACAAGCGCCGCATCGAGCTATTGGTCGCCGCCAAGCGCGTGCGCGACGTGCAGGACCGGCTCGAGGCTGTCGTGCGCGCCTATGTGCAGCCGGCGTTTTCGTCGAGCAGCGACCTGGCGGGCGGCGGCGCGCGCTTTACGCGGCTGCGCGCGGTCATGTCGGCGGAAGGCAACGCCGTGGTCGGCCGCATCATCGCGGAAATCTTCGACGACACCACCAACGCCTTCATCGAGGCGATCGAGCACAGCCTGCCGCATCTGCCGCGCAAGACGCTGGTCTGGCGATCGCAGTTTCTGCTCGGTGCGCTCTATTACACCCTGGTCAACCCGGAGCGGGTCACACGGCTGTCCCGCGGCGAGGCCGATGGCGCCGATATGGCCGAGGCGATCGAGCAACTGGTTTCCGCCACCGTCGCCTCGCTGCAGGCGCCTGATATCAATGCGCTCGCCGGCCATGAAACTGGCGCGCAATCCGCGAAGCCTGCAGCGCTGCCGGAGAAAGCCAGCCGCAAGAAGGCGCCTGCCGGTTCGCGCACCTCATGAGAGCCTGATGTCCAAGCCGACGATTCCCGGTCCCGATCCCGATACGCGGACGCCGAAATTCCGCCTGCCGCCGCTGGCGTGCGACGCGCACACGCATATTTTCGGCCCGGGCGACAAGTACCCGTATGCGCCGGGACGGCCGTACACGCCGCCGGACGCGCCCTTGGCGGATTTCAGGACGCTGCACAAGAAACTCGGCATCGGCCGGGCCGTTATCGTCAATGCCAGCGTGCATGGCACCGACAACCGCGTCGCGCTCGACGCTATCGCGGTCAGCAACGGGACCTTTCGCGCCGTCGCCAATATCGACGACACCATTACCGACCGTGGCCTTCGCGAGTTGCACGAGGGCGGCTTTCGCGGCTGCCGCTTCAATTTCGTTCGCCACCTCGGCGGCGTGCCCGATATGGCGGTGTTCCACAAAATAGTCGCGATGGTGGCGCCGCTGGGCTGGCATATCGATCTGCATTTCGATGCGATCGACCTGCCTGAATATGCCGACCTGTTGGCAAAACTGCCGGTGCGCTACACCATCGACCACATGGGACGGGTCAAGGCCGCCGACGGCCTCGATCAGCTGCCGTTCCGGACGCTGATCGACCTGATGCAGCGTGACGAGAAATGCTGGGTCAAGGTCTGCGGCTGCGAGCGGGTGTCGTCCAGCGGCCCGCCATTCCACGACGCGGTGCCGTTCGCCCGCCGCATCATCGAGACAGCACCCGATCGCGTGATCTGGGGAACCGACTGGCCGCATCCCAACGTCAAGGTGATGCCGAACGACGGCGACCTGGTCGACCTCATTCCGCTGTTCGCCCCGGAACGCGAGCTGCAGCAGAAGATACTGGTCGACAATCCCGCACGGCTGTTTGAATTCTGATGGGTCGACAATGACAGGCAAACCCAAGGGATTTCGGTTGAACGACCGCGGCGCATCGATCGCGGGGATCGTCGCATTGGCGGTTCTGCTGCTGATGCCGCAGGTCGCTTCTGCCCAGAATTACCCCAACCGTCCGGTGCGGCTGATCCTTCCCTTCGGTGCCGGCGGCGTTGCCGACGTCACCGCACGGATCGTCACCGAAAAGCTCGGCGAAAAGCTCGGACAGCGTTTCATCATCGAGAACATGCCGGGCGCCGGCGGCATCACGGCCGCCCGTGCGGTGCTGTCATCGTCGCCCGACGGCTATACGCTGGCGCTATTGAGCAACGGCACCGCGATCTCGGTTTCGCTGTTCAAGAGTCTGAAGTTCGATCCGGTCACGGACTTCGTTCCGGTTTCGAGCATGGGCTATTTTGACTTCATCTTCGTTACGCAAGCCGGTTCGCCCTACCGGACGCTGGCGGATGTCATCAAGGCCGCGAAGGAAAAACCCGGCGCGCTCAACGTCGGCACCATCAATGTCGGCTCGACGCAAAACCTCTCGGCGCAATTGTTCAAATCGACCGCCGGCGTCGATGTCGCCATCGTTCCGTTCCGCAGTTCGCCCGACGTCCTGATCGCGCTGCTGCGCGGCGATATCCAGATGGCGATCGAGAACTACACCGCCGTGCAGTCGCACATATCAGACAAGGCGGTGATGGCGGTGTCATCGTCGGGCCTTGTCCGCACTTCCTTCCTGCCTGATGTCCCGACGGTGAAGGAAGCCGGCGGCGGCGACTTCGAAGCGCGCTCCTGGAACGCGATCTTCGCGCCCAAGGGCACGCCGCCGGAGGTGATCAGGACACTGAACGCCGCACTTCGCGAGGTGCTCGACACGCCTGACCTGAAAAAGCGCGCGCTCGAACTCGGCATCGAGGCCAAGGCCTCTACGCCCGAGGAAATCCAGGCGCGGCTCAAGGACGATATCGAGAAATGGGCTAAGGTGATCGAGCGGGCGGGCATCGAAAAGCAGTAACGAAATTACGAAAGAGGAAACAGCAATGACCAGCGCAAACAAAACCGGTCTCGTGGTCACGGCGCATCCCGGCGATTTCGTCTGGCGCGCGGGCGGCGCGATCGCGCTGCATGCCAAGAAGGGCTATCGCATCAAGATCGCCTGCCTGTCCTTCGGCGAGCGCGGGGAGAGCCAGTTCGCCTGGAAGGAATCCGGCGCGACGCTGGAGAAAGTCAAGGCCGGCCGCCGCGACGAGGCGCAGCGCGCCGCCGAGATGCTGGGCGCGGAAATCGAATTCTTCGACGCCGGCGACTATCCGCTGCGGACCACCGAGGCGCATTTCGACCGTATGGTCGATATTTACCGCGAACTCAATCCGTCCTTCGTGCTGACCCACGCGCTGGAGGATCCCTATAATTTCGACCATCCCAATGCCGCGCATTTCGCCCAGGAAACCCGGGTGGTCGCGCAGGCGATGGGTCATAAGCCCGCCGCCAAGTACACCTACGCAGCACCTCCGGTATTTCTGTTCGAACCGCACCAGCCCGAGATGTGCAATTTCAAGCCGCAGGTGATCCTCAACATCGACGAGGTCTGGGAACAGAAGCGCAAGACGTTTGAAATCCTCGCCGCGCAGAAGCATCTGTGGGCGTATTACGAGCGCGTCGCGCTGCAACGGGGCATGCAGGGCGGCCGCAATTCCGGCAAGGCCATGACCTATGGCGAGGCCTATCAGCGGCTGTTCCCGATGGCGATGGAGGAACTGGCATGAAAACGGTCGTCGTCAGGAATATCAAGCGTACCGATGCCGATCTGGTGACGCGCCTCGGCGCGCTCGGCGTCGCCACCGTGCACGAGGCCTATGGCCGCTTCGGCCTGATGAAGCCGTATCTGCGGCCGGTATGGACCGGCGGCGAGGCGGCGGGCACTGCCGTGACCGTGCTGGCGCAGCCCGGCGACAACTGGATGATTCATGTCGCGGTGGAGCAGTGCAAGCCCGGCGACATCCTGGTGGTCGGCTGCAGCGCCGACAACACCGACGGCATGTTCGGCGATTTGCTCGCGACATCGCTGATGGCGCGCGGCGTTCGCGGCCTCGTGATCGACGCCGGTGTCCGCGATGCCAAGGCGCTGCGCGAGATGGGTTTTCCGGTGTGGTCGAAGGCAATTTCCGCCAAGGGCACGGTGAAGGCGACGCTGGGCGCGGTCAACGTGCCCGTGGTCTGCGCCGGGATCAACGTGGTGCCCGGCGATGCTGTTATCGCCGATGACGACGGCGTCGTGGTGATCCACCGCCGGGACGCGGCCGACGTCGTCGCCAAGGGAGAGAAACGCCACGCCGACGAGGACGGCAAGCGCAAGCAACTCGCCGCCGGTGTGCTCGGCCTCGACATGTACAACATGCGCGAGCCGCTGGCGAAGGCGGGCCTCGTTTATATCGACGAGCCGGAGAGCGACTGAGATGGCATTGCGCCTGCGCACCTTGCTCGGCGACCACCCCGGCACTGCGGCGCTGAAGAGCGGCGCGCTCAAATCCGATTCAGTCGAGTTCGATTTCGTCGACTATTCGCCGACCAACAAAGGCTTCAAGCCGATGGTCCGCGAGGCCGCGTTTGACGTCTCCGAGCTCGCCATCGTCACCTATCTGATGGCGAAGAGCTTTGGCAAGCCGATGGTATTGCTGCCGAACGTGGTGGTGGCGCGGTTCCAGCACGGCCATGCGCTGTACAACGCAAAGCGGGGTACGCTGAAGCCGGCCGATCTCGCCGGCAAGCGTGTCGGCATCCGCTCGTTCACGACCACGACCGGCGCATGGCTGCGCGGCATTCTCGCCAATGATTACGGCGTCGACCTCCATTCGATCGACTGGGTGACGTTCGAGGATGCCCATGTCGCCGAGTTCAAGGACACGACCAAGCGCGCGCCGGCCGGCAGGGCCATCATCCAGATGCTGCTCGACGGCGAGCTCGACGCGGTGCTCGGCGAGAAAGCTGAGCACGCCGACTTGAAACCGCTGTTCGCCGATGTCGCGGCGGAAGAGAAGGCGTGGGCGGCCAGGCACAGAATCGTGCCGATCAACCACATGGTGGTGGTGAGCCGGGCGTTGTGCGAGAAAAATCCGGACGCGGTGCGCGAAGTTCATCGCCTGCTGGCGGAGTCGGCCAAGGCATCGCCGGCCACACCGCGTTTCAGCGCCGATGAGATGCGCCACTCGCTCGAACGGATCATTGGCTACACCGCGCAGCAGGGACTGATTCCGCGCGCGTTCGATGTGGACGAGCTGTTCGACGACGTCACGCGGGCGCTGGTATTGTAGGGTGGGCAAAGGCGCGCAGCGCCGTGCCCACCATCTGATTTGAACTGGTGGGCACGCTGCGCTTTGCCCACCCTACGAGAGAGACCGCCTATGACCCCGGAGCCGATCTTCGATCTCGCCCACCTCGGCCACATGGAAATGCTGACGCCGAAGCCGGAGGAGAGTGAAAAATTCTTTGTCGAAATCATGGGCATGACCGTCAGCGGCCGCAACGGCGATTCGGTTTACCTGCGCGGCTGGGACGATTACGAGCGCTATTCGCTCAAACTGACCGCCTCAAAAACCTCAGGCATGGAGCACATGGCGCTGCGCGCCCGCAGCCCGCAGGCGCTGGAGCGCCGCGTCGCTGCGCTGAAGGGATCCGGCTTCGAGATCGGCTGGATCGACGGCGACATGGGGCAGGGGCCGGCATTCCGCTGCCGCGATCCTGATGGCCACATCGTCGAGCTCTATTACGAGACCGAATGGTACGAGGCTCCGCCCGAACTCAAGCCTGCCTTGAAGAATCAGGCGCAGCGCTTTCCCGCGCGCGGCGTCAATGTCCGCCGGCTCGATCACCTCAATTGCCTTGCGGTCGACATCAAGGCCAACCGGCTGTTCTTCGAAAACTATCTGGGTTTGCGCACCACCGAGCAGATCGTGCTCAACGACGGCAGCGAAGCCGTGATGTGGATGACGATGTCGAACAAGAGCTACGACTTCGCCTACACGCGCGATCACTACGGCAAGATGGGCCGCTTCCACCACGTCACCTACGCGCTCGACAGCCGGGAGGAGATTTTGCGCGCCGCCGACATCTTCCTGGAGAACGGCATCCACATCGAGACCGGCCCACACAAGCACGCGATCCAGCAGACCTTCTTCCTTTACGTGTATGAGCCCGGCGGCAACCGCGTCGAAGTCGCCAACGCCGGTGCCCGCCTCATCCTGGCACCGGATTGGAAGCCGATCGTGTGGACCGAAGAAGAGCGCAAGAAAGGGCAAGCGTGGGGGCTGAAGACGATGGAGTCGTTTCATGCCCATGGAACGCCGCCGGTGTGAGGGGGCGGAAATG
>JBOHIT010000506.1:0-4554 GCA_050726155.1 Bradyrhizobium sp. | reverse complement strand
CATCACGCCCTCTGCTACAGTGCCGCGGCACAACAAAAGGAAAAACAAAATGGATCTGGGTTTGAAGGGAAGAAACGCGGTCGTGCTCGGTGGTACGCGCGGCATTGGACGGGCGATTGCCGACACGCTGGCCGGCGAAGGCGCGAATGTGGCCGTGTGCGCCCGCAACGCGGAGCAGATCGCAAGTACCGTGGCCGAACTGAAGGCGCGGGGCGTGAAGGCGACCGGCGCACCGGTCGATGTCACCGATGGTGCCGCGCTGAAGGCATGGATCGCCGGCGTCGCGCAGGAACTCGGCAGCATCGACATGCTGTTCTCCAACGCCGGCGCCATGGCGCAAGGCGGCGATCCCGCCTCGTGGGAGCAGAATTTCCGGCTCGATGTGCTCGGCGCAGTCAATGCGTTCGAAGCAGCGCGGCCGTTCCTCGAAGCGAGCGGCGAGAAGAGCGGCGACGCCGCTGTTCTGATCATTTCATCGATTGCGGCCGCACAGGCGGACATCGCCAGTTCCTACGGCCCGATCAAGGCGGCGCTGGTGCATATGGCGAAGGGACTGGCGCGGCAATACGCGGCGAAGAAAATCCGCGTCAACGTGGTGTCGCCGGGCACGGTCTATTTCAAGGACGGCGTCTGGCACCTGGTCGAGCAGAACATGCCGAAGCGTTATCAGGATGCGCTGGCGCGCAACCCGACCGGCCGCATGGCGACGCCGCAGGAAATCGCCAGCGCCGCCGTGTTCCTGGCAAGCCCGGTGTCTTCATTCACAACCGGATCGAACCTCATCGTCGACGGCGCGATCTCGAACCGCGTGAATTTCTGAAGTCCAATTCGTAGGGTGGCAAAGCGCCCACCCTACGATCTGCTACAACAGACCGCTCACCGCAGGCGGCTGATCAGGGCAATCAACTCGCCTTGTCGATGTGTCGCGGTCTTGCGGAAGACCGACTTCAGATGCGATCGCGCCGTTTCCTGCGCGATCGTCATTTCCTGCGCCGCCTCCTCGAGCGATTTGCCGGCTGCCAGACACAGGGAAATGCGGGCTTCCGAGGGCGTCAGCTGGAAGGCCTGGCGGAGCATCGCCAATTGCTCGGCCTCACCCTCGTCAAAGCCGGAGAAGATCAGGATGGCCCGGGCGCCGAGAAACGGACTGCGCGCCGCGCCATCGACCGAGAGAACGCGGATGACGACCGGCAGCTTGCCGTCGCGCCTGATCACGATGGGCGCGACCGCAAGCGCATCGAGATCGGTAGCCGTCCTCAGACGGTCGAGGAATGCATTGAAGGCGGATTGTGCCCGCTTGTCAGGGATGACAAGGCGCCGGCCCACGATGCTGATATCGTCACGGCCAAGGATGACTTCCGCCGTGGCATTGACGTCAAGCACTGCGCCGAACCGGTCGATCGCAATGGCGGGCCGCTTGATGAAGCCGAGTGCATTGGTGACGTTGGACAACACCGCCCGTCCCACCGACGTGGACAGGGTCGCGGTCTCCGTCAACCGCTGAGACAAACTGGCAAGCGCCATTTTTTCGGATTCTTCAAACGCGCCCTCGCCGATCGTGCGCTGGATGGAAAAACCCCACAACGCTGGCCCGGCAAAAAACCCGACGGCGGTAAACCAGCGCAGCCCGAAACCGTTCAGATGCGCGTAAAGCGGATCGCGGAGCATTTCAGCTTCGGACGTGAAGATGTCCTGGTCGTTGACCGCCCGATGTCCCGCCAGCAACAACGGCACAGCGCGCGCGGCGCGGATGTCGGTTTCGTGGTGGTGATTGTCGAAATAGGATTTGAAATATTCCCGTGCCGAATCCGTCATCGGCACGTCGGGCGTCCGGACGTCGCTTTGCAGCAGACACGCCCCCATGGCGCCGCTGGCGCTGCAAATGTCCTGCATCAGTACAGGCCACATCGCGGGATCGATCACCGCATCGCCCAACCGGTTGCTGATCGACTGCAACCGGTCGATATCCACCTTCGTCGCCATTGGCTCAGCCCATGCCGAAATTTCCCGTCACGCGCGTCGAAACCGGCATTCGGGAATTCCGGGGTCGCCACGATCCGACAAGGAATTGTCCGACGCCACCCCCATTTGGGTGAGACCGGCCGGTAACATTACCTTTGCTTTTCAGCAGGTTGGGCAGTTTTCGACTCGATGCATGACACCGCGTCGGCTAGATTGGTGATCGCCGGGGGCTAGAGAATTCTTAAACAATCAATTTGTTTTTCCCGGAAGGCCGCTGGACTAAACCCCAGCGGCCATTTCATTTTCCGGCGCGCTTTGCCCCTGCGCTCAATGAAAATCCCGTGACGGCGGCAGGATGCGGACGTTGCGTGGATGGCGGATCTTTTGCGCCGGCGTGTCGGCGTGGTCCCTGCGATCGTCGTTGAGCGGTTCGATCAGCGCCGGTCCCGCCGGCACCGGATGCTTGCGGCGGAGCGTATCGTCGGCAAGGCCGACGAGATCATGGGAACGATCGAACATCCGTTGCGCGACCAGATGCGTGACGTGTTCCGGGCTGCTCTGGATGTAGCCCTCGACCAGGATGAGGCGCGCGCCCATCACTTCCTTGCGGTACTTTTCCATCACCGCCGGCCACACCACGATGTTGGCGATGCCGGTTTCATCCTCCAGCGTCATGAAAACGACGCCCTTGGCGCTGCCGGGGCGTTGCCGCACCAGCACCACGCCGGCGCAGCGGACACGGCGCCGGTCGTTGGCATGGCAGATTTCCGTGCAGGCAACGACGCGTTCTTTCGCGAACATCGCGCGCAAGAATTCCCTCGGGTGGCCCTTCAGCGACAGCCGGATGGTCTGGTAGTCGGCGACCACCTGCTCCGGCAGCGGCATGCCGGGCAAAGGTTTTGCGTTTTCGTCAGGCTGCTCGCGCGCGGTGGCGGCTTCGAACAAAGGCAACGCCACATCGTCGGGCAGCCGGCGCACCGCCCACAACGCGGCGCGGCGGTCGAGCCCGAGGGAGCGGAACGCGTCGGCATCGGCCAGCAGGATCAGCGCGCGCTTCGGCAGCGCGGTGTCGCGGGCGAATTCCTCCAGCGAGGCGAAAGGACGGCGCGCGCGCGCGGCAGCGATGCGGTCGGCCCAGTCTTCTCTTACCTCTCCCGCTTGCGGGGGTCGAGACGAGCGAAGCTCGCTCTTAGGTCGACGCGCTCGAAGAGCGTGGCGGGTGGGGGCTCTCTCCCCACGAAGAGTGCGACTCGCGGAGATACCCCCACCCGTAGCCGATGCTCCGCATCGGCGTTCTTCTAAGGAACGGCGGCCATAGGCCGCCTGTGCCTCCCCCGCAAGCGGGAGAGGGAGCGCAATCTCTTCGCGGTGCGATTTTGCTTTTGCTTCTGATGTACCCCGGAATGACAATTGAGAGGCTTTCAAACTCTCCTCATCCGGATCGAGCCAGTGAAACCCATCGATCTGCCGGAACCCGAGCCGCACGGCGCAATATTTTCCTTGTCCCTCCTCCAGCGTGTTCTGCGCAAAGCTGAAGGACACATCGATCTCGCGCACCTCGACGCCGTTGGTGCGGGCGTCGCCGACGATCTGCGCCGGGGCGTAAAAGCCCATCGGCTGCGAGTTCAACAGCCCGCAGCAGAACGCGTCGGGGTGGTAATGCTTGAGCCATGACGAGATATAGACGAGCTGCGCGAAACTCGCGGCGTGGCTTTCCGGAAAACCGTAGGAGCCAAAACCCTTGATCTGGTTGAAGCAATTATTTGCGAATTCGGGGTCATAACCCCGGCGGATCATGTTGCCGACCATCTTGGCTTCGAACTTGCCAATGGTACCGAGATTGCGGAACGTCGCCATGGCGCGGCGTAATCCATTGGCTTCCTCGGAAGTAAATTCCGCAGCTTCGATGGCGATACGCATCGCCTGTTCCTGGAACAAGGGAACTCCAAGCGTTTTGTGCAGAACGTTGCGCAACTCATCCTTGTTGCCGCCCTTTGGATAAGGATACTCGATATCCTCAGGCCTCATCTTGCGTCGCTTGAGATAGGGATGCACCATATCGCCCTGGATCGGCCCGGGGCGCACGATCGCGACTTCGATGACGAGGTCGTAGAAGGTGCGCGGCTTCAGCCGCGGCAACATGTTCATCTGCGCGCGGCTTTCGACCTGGAACACGCCGAGCGATTCACCTCTCTGCAGCATTTGATAAACTTCGTCGTCGTCCTCCGATTTGATATCGGCTAATTCGTAGCGCTTACCCTTGTGATCCGCGATCAAATCAAAGCATTTGCGGATACAGGTCAGCATGCCCAGCGCCAGCACGTCGACCTTCATCATGCGCAGGGCGTCGACGTCATCCTTGTCCCATTCGATAAAGGTGCGGTCGTCCATCGCGGCATTGCCGATCGGCACATAGGTGTCGAGCCGATCCTGCGTCAGCACGTAGCCGCCGACATGCTGCGACAGATGCCGCGGGAATTCGATCAGCTCGGTGGCAAGCTCAACCGCAAGCTCGATCATCGCATTCGCAGGATCCAGCCCGGCCTGCCTGACCTGCATCTCGTTGAGGCCCTTGCCCCAGCTGCCCCACAC
>JBOHIT010000505.1:0-3471 GCA_050726155.1 Bradyrhizobium sp. | reverse complement strand
GCGCAATCTGCAGGAACATCTCGGTGGTGCGATGATTGGCGGAGATTTCCGCGATCATCTGGCCGTTATTGGCGGCCGAGCCGAACATCTGCGGCTCGAACGGGATCGTTGCGATCGGCTGGCTCTCGATCGCCTTGGCGAATTCGCTGGCGGGAATTTCCGGGCGTTTCGGCACGCCGACCTGGTTGAGGCAATACAGCGGCGCGCGATCGTTCGGCCGCGATGACTTCAGCAGATCGAAGATGTTCTTGGTGTTGCGCAAATTGGCGAGATCGGGAGCCGCCACGATCAGGATATCGTCGGCTGCGATCAGCGCGCGTTTGGTCCATCCCGACCATTGGTGGGGAACATCGAGCACGATGCAGGGCATCGTGGTGCGAAGCGTGTCGAAGATCGAATCGAAGGCGTCCGCGCCGAAATCGTAGACCCGGTCCAGCGTCGCAGGTGCTGCCAGCAGGCTGAGATGGTCGGTGCACTTCGACAGCAGGCGGTCGATGAACGCGGTGTCGACCCGGTCCGGCGAGAATACCGCATCGGCAATGCCCTGCGCCGGGTCCTGGTTATAGTCGAGGCCGGCGGTGCCGAAGGCGAGATCGAGATCGGCGACCACCGAATCCAGCGCCAGGTCGCGGGCGATCGCCCAGGCGACGTTGTGGGCGATGGTGGACGAGCCGACGCCGCCCTTGGCGCCGACTACGGCAATGATGCGGCCGACGGCCTTGGCCTCAGGCGCCGAGAACAGGTTGCAAACCGAGCGGACGACGTCGATGGCGGTGACCGGGGCGATGACATAGTCGCTGACGCCGCGGCGCACCAGCTCGCGGTACAGTGTGACGTCGTTGACCTTGCCGATCACGATCACGCGGGTTCCGGCGTCGCACACGGTGGCGAGCTGGTCGAGGCCGAGCAGGATATCGTTGCGGCCTTCGGTCTCCAGGATGATCACGTTCGGTGTCGGTGCGGAACGATAGGCCTCGATGGCGGCGGCCATGCCACCCATCTGGATCTTGAGATGCGCCTTGCCGAGACGGCGATCCTCGCCGGCCGATTGCACGGCGGCGGCGGTTTCCACCGTTTCGCAAAATGCCTGTACCGATACCCGCGGCGCCGGCGCGATGTGGTCTTCCGTCGACGGCGGCGAGCCGTCCGGCTGCTGTTCGGGGTTCTGGCGCGAGTAGCTGATCATTTGCCTGTATCGCTCAGTTTAGCTCTGTCGGATTCGGGATAGCTGGTCGCGGTCGTTGTACCCCTGCGATACTTGTCGAACGCGGTGTTGCGCCGGGGCGCGTAGGCGGGCGTCTCCTCGCGCGGCTGCACGAGGTCGGCCGGATTGTCGATCATCGAGGCGAGATTGCGCTGGTTGGAGCAACCGAAATTGTAATAGGACTTGTTGTCGAAATAGCCCTTGTTGTTGACCGATGGTCCCAAGTCTTCGGGCCAGAGACCGCAGGGGCCCGCAGTGGCCGTGATTTTCGGGTAATTCAGCCGGATCGCCGCCATGTGCCTGGGATCTTCCGGACGATACTGACGCACGGCGACCCCGCGCGGCGGTACGCCGGCGGCGGCGAGCGTCGCCTGGATTTCGCGCAGCGTATCGGCGGCGGCCCGTGCGTTCGGCGTATCGACCGGCATGTCGATGCTGATGCCGCCGGTGCCTTCCTTGAGCCAGGTCTGCGCCATTCCCATCACGTCGGCGCGCTGGGCCGCGGAAAGACCGCCGCGGCCGCGGCCGACGAATACCACCACCGAGCGATCGGCTTCCTGAACCGCGATCGGATGGCGCAGGCGATAATCGTCGGGCACGCTCGCCGTCGTCACCACGTCGCCGGTATGCTTGCAGGCGCCCAGTACCACGGCGACACCGATCAGCGCTCCCGCGAGGCGGAGAGCGCGCCTGCGGTCGGCGGATATCGCGAATGTCCCTTGTCGTTTCATCGTCCCGCCTCAGTCCGTAATAAAGCCGTAGGTGCCGCGATAATTCCGTCCCGGCTCGTTGCGCCCCGGAACGCCGTAGATGCGATTGATGCTGCCCAGCAGATCGGTCTGCGGATCGGAGGCGCTGGCGAAGCCGTCATCCGGACGCGACAGATCCTTCTGCGCCACGGCGCGAACCACATAGGGCGTCACCAGGACCATCAGTTCGGTCTGGCTGTTGACGAAGTCGCGGCTGCGGAACAGCGAGCCGAGAACCGGCAATTGCGCCAGGCCCGGGAAACCGTTGATTGCCTGCTTGGTCTGCTCCTGGATCAGGCCCGCCATCGCCATCGCGCCGCCCGAGGGAATTTCCAGCGTCGTTTCCGCGCGGCGGGTCTTGATCGAAGGAATCGTCAGCGAGTTGGTGCTCGCGGAGCTCAACGACTGGGTCAGCGTGATCGAGTTGTCGTTCGACAGTTCGGATACTTCGGTCATCACCCGCAGGCTGATGCGGCCTTCGGTCAGCACCACCGGCGTGAAGTTGAGCGAAATACCGAACTTCTTGAACTGGATCTGGGTGGTACAGACACGCGTGACCGGGTCGCAGGAATAACCGGCCGGAACCGGAAACTCGCCGCCGGCGATGAAGGTCGCGGACTCGCCGGAGATCGCGGTCAGATTGGGTTCGGCCAGCGTTCGCACCACGCCGGCGCTCTCCATGGCGCGGAGCGTGGCCGTTACTGACGGCACGCTGCCGAACGTTCCGGTCAGACTGTTGGTGGAGACCAGCGGACGGCCGTAGGCGGTGAAGGGATTGGCGTTGCTGAAGTTCACGACAGCGGTGCCGTAGGTCATGGTGGCCGACAGGTCGATACCCATTTGCTTGACGATGTTGCGCGCGACTTCGGCAACCGTAACCTTCAGCATCACCTGGTCGCGGCCGCGGACGGCGATGGAATTGGCGACCTTGTCGGCGCCGCCGGCGAGGCGAGTGGCCATATCGAAGGCCTGCTGGGCTTCGATCGGGCTCGCCGCGGTGCCGGACAGCACCACGCCGTCGCCGACGCCGTCGATCTGGATGTCGGAGTTCGGCAGTGCGGCCTTCAGTGCGGCGCGCAGGCCGTTGAGGTCGCGCTTCACCGCGATGTCATAGGCCGCAATCTGCTGGCCCGCCGAATCGAAGAAAATGATGTTGGTTTGGCCGACGGCGGCGCCGATGATGTAGGCGCGCTGAGAGGAACGGACGACCGCGTTGGCGATCTTCGGATCCGCGACCAGCACGTCCTTGATGTCGCGTGGCAGGTCGATGACCATGGATTTGCCGATTCCAAGCGAAACCGGGCGTGCACTCATCTGTCCGTCGATGGCGACGGGTGGCGCGACGCGATAGTCGCTGGCCACCACCGGCGTCAGGGCCGGATTGAGCGTCAGCGCTGCTACGGCCGAAAACGACAGGGCGCGGACGATGAATGTCCGCAGCATCGGCTGATTTCCCCTGCACTTCATAACGAGCGTCCTTTCGGTCACTTCTGCATCGACTGCTGGCTAGGCACGCCG
>JBOHIT010000504.1:0-12396 GCA_050726155.1 Bradyrhizobium sp. | reverse complement strand
GCACCTGGATGAACCGGGTGCCCGACGGCCGCGGCGGCAACTGGACCTGCGGGAAATTGACCGCGCCCATGGTCGAGCCGGAATCGCTGTAGTCGACCAGCTTGCGGGCGACCTCGGCGCCGATGCGCTCCTGCGCCTCCTCGGTCGAACCGCCGATGTGCGGTGTCAGGATGACATTTTCCAGACCCTGCAGCGGCGAGACGAAACGATCCGCATTCGAACGCGGCTCAACCGGAAAGACGTCGACCGCGGCGCCACGAAGCCTGCCTTCGCGCAGCGCATCGGCGAGCGCATCGAGGTCAACGACCGTACCGCGGCTGTTGTTGATGAAATACGCACCCCGCTTGATCGCCGCGATCTCCTCACGCCCGATCATCCCTGCGGTGGCCGCCGTTTCCGGCACATGCAACGACACGACGTCACTTTGCGCCAAAAGCTCATGCAGGCTCGCGACCGGCTCGGTATTGCCATGACGAAGCTTGTCGGTGTGATCGTAGTAGATCACCTTCATGCCCAGCGCCTCGGCGAGATTGGAGAGCTGCGAGCCGATATTGCCGTAACCGATGATGCCGAGTGTCTTGCCCCTCACCTCGTAACTGTCGTCGGCGGACTTGTCCCAGCGCCCCTCATGCGCGGCGTTGGAACGCGCGACGATCCGGCGCAACAGAATCACGATTTTCGCCGATCACCAGTTCCGCCACGCTTCGCGTGTTGGAGAACGGGGCGTTGAACACGGGAATCCCAACCCGGCGCGCGGCGTCGACATCGACCTGGTTGGTACCGACGCTGAAGCAGCCGATCGCGATCAGCCGGTCCGCGGCCTCGAGCACCTCGGGCGTGATCTGCGTACGGGAACGGATACCCAGGAGATGCACGCCCTTGATCGCTTCCTTGAGCGCATCGCCCTCCAGCGCCTTCGACAAGCGCGTCATGCTGGAATAACCGGCAGTTTCGATCAACTGCACGGCGCTGTCGTTGACGCCTTCGAGCAGCAGGACCCGGATCTTGTCTTTTGCGAGCGAGAGTTGGGGAAATTGGCTGGGCAAGTTCGCGGCGTCCTTGAGAGATCGTGGATCGGTAAACGACGGGTTGGAAAATCCTTACGCCGCCAGCGCCTTCATTTCCTTGTAGAGATCGGATTTGCCTTCAAAGCCGATGCCCGGCAGTTCAGGCATGGTGATGTGGCCGTTTTCGACGCGAACGCCGTCGGGGAAACCGCCATAGGGCTGGAACAAATCGGGATAACTCTCATTGCCGCCAAGCCCGAGACCGGCGGCGATGTTGAGCGACATCTGGTGGCCGCCATGCGGAATGCAGCGGCCGGCCGACCAGCCGTGGGTCTTGAGGACGCCGAGCGTGCGCTGATATTCGCACAGCCCGTAGGACAGCGCGCAGTCGAACTGGAGCCAGTCGCGGTCCGGCCGCATGCCGCCGTATCGGATCAGATTCTTCGCATCCTGGTGGCTGAACAGATTTTCGCCGGTCGCCATCGGCGCCGGATAGAATTCGGCCAAAGCCGCTTGCAGCGCGTAATCGAGGGGATCGCCGGCCTCCTCGTACCAGAACAGCGGATACTCCCGCAGCATTTTGGCGTAGGCGATTGCCGTTTCCAGATCGAACCGGCCATTGGCGTCGACCGCGAGTTGCGCCTGGCTGCCGATCTCCTTCAAGACAGACCCGATGCGCTCGCGGTCTTCCGCGATCGGCGCGCCACCGATCTTCATCTTGACGACGTTGTAGCCTCGATCGAGATAGCCGCGCATTTCGCTGCGCAGCGCGGAGAGATCCTTGCCGGGATAGTAATAGCCGCCCGCCGCATAGACGAACACGCGCGGGTTGGCGTTGAGCCCGTGGCGCTCGGCGAGCAGGCGGAACAACGGCTTGCCCGCGATCTTCGCCACCGCATCCCACACCGCCATGTCGATGGTGCCGACTGCGACCGAGCGCTCGCCATGGCCGCCCGGCTTCTCGTTCGACATCAGCGTCGACCAAATCTTGTCCGGATCGAGGTTGGTGCCGGCGGCATCGAGCAGTGACTTCGGATCGGCCTCCCTGAGCCGCGGCGCAAAGCGTTCGCGGATCAGGCCGCCCTGCCCGTAGCGGCCGTTGGAATTGAAGCCGTAACCGACCACCCGCCTGCCGTCGCGCACGACGTCGGTGACGACGGCGACAAGGCTGGTCGTCATCTTGGTGAAGTCGATATAGGCGTTACGGATCGGCGAGGAGATCGGCTTTGTTATCTCGCAGACATCGACAATGCGGACGGACATGTGAGTGGCTTTCAGCAGACTTGTGTCAGGTCTCTATCCCGTCATTGCGAGCAAAGCGAAGCAATCCATATCGCGGCATAACGGATGGATGGATTGCTTCGTCGCAAGTGCTCCTCGCAATGAGGGGTGACGCGAGACCGAGCTTTACGACTCAGCCTTATCGCGGAAATACGGCTCGACAGGTCCATGGACCTTGATCGTCAGCGGATTGCCGAAGCGGTCCTTGGCATTCCCGGCGGTGACGCGGATCCAGCCCTCGCTGATGCAGTATTCCTCGACATTGGTTTTCTCGGCGCCCTTGAAGCGGATGCCGACGTCGCGCGACAGCAATTCCTCATTGTAATAGGGGCTGCTCGGGTTGGTCGACAGGCGGTCAGGGAATACGTCGGTTTCGGTCTTCTCGTTCATAGCAGTGCCTCGATTTCTCTTCTTAGTCCTTCAGGGGTCACGGTCGGGGCATGGCGTCCCACCACCTTGCCCGATCGATCGACCACGAATTTGGTGAAATTCCATTTGATCGACGAGCCGAGCAGGCCCGATTTCTCGCGCCGCAGATATTCGTACAACGGATGCGCCTTGCTGCCGTTGACGTCGATCTTGGCGAACATCGGAAACGTGACGTGGAATTTGGTTTCGCAGAACGCCTCGATTTGCTTGGCGTCGCCCGGTTCCTGCGCACCGAACTGGTTGCAGGGAAACCCGAGCACGGCAAAGCCGCGCGGCGAAAGTTCGCGATGCAGTTGTTCCAGGCCCTTGTATTGCGGCGTAAATCCGCAGGCGCTGGCGGTGTTGACGATCAACAGCACCTGACCTTCAAACTGCTTGAGCGAAACCTCCTCGCCGGCCAGCGACTGCGCCGTGAAATCATAGATTTTTGACATCGGCTTCCTCAGGTCTCTTGTGACGCGTTTTCATCACGCGAACCGGCACCCACTCCGCTCGAAAACACCTTAGCTAGCTGGCGGGATCGATCGCCGCCGACGGCGTTCCGCCGGCCTCAATCGCCTCGCCGGCGGCAAGACAGAGATCCTCGCGGTAGCGGCCGGAGACGAGTTGAACCCCGACCGGGATTCGCCCCACCAGACCCGTCGAGACCGTTAGCCCGGGTAGCCCCATGAAGGGAATGGCAATCTGCGGCAATTGGGCATGCCAGACCCGGGCAAAAGAGGCCTCATCCTTGCGGTCGAGGTGGTCGGGGAACGGCAATTCGCCGGATACCGGCATCAGCAGCACCGCGTATGTCTCGAAGAATTCCAGCCATTCGCGGGTCAGCGTCGCACGGCGCGTCAGCGCTTTCGAGAATGCTGCGGCATCGAACGGAAACACTTTTGTCCGATTGCCGCGCAGGCAGGCCAGCGCGCCGGGATCGCCCTCGCGCTCGGCCATCTCCAATTGCGCTTCATAGCTGTCGCCGAGCCAGAGCTTGGTCTGCAGATGGGCGGGCTCGCGCAGCGGCGGCGTGTTGGTGATTTCCTCGACGATCCAGCCCGCGCGTTCGAGCCGCTTGCCGGCATCGGCAACGGCGGCCTTCACTTCGGGCACGGGGTCGAGTCCGTCCGGATTGAGGCACATCGCGACGCGCTTTGGCATCGGCGGGCCTTCCAGTGGTGCGGGCACCCACCAGGGATCGCGGAAATCCCTCGCCGACATCGCCGCAAGCGCGACCCTGAGATCGCCGATGGTGCGTGCCAGCGGGCCCGAAACGGCGCTGATCTGGGGCCCGATGGTGCGCTCCGGCAGTGCGGCGTTGAACGCGGGAATCCGACCCATCGTCGGCCGTAGGCCATGGACGCCGCAGGCATAGGCCGGGTAGCGGATCGAGCCCGCAATGTCGGTGCCGTGGGCGATATGCCCGATGCCGGCGGCGACCGCGGCTCCCGCGCCACCGGACGAGCCGCCCGGGGTTATGCCAGGGTCGCGGGGATTCCTGGTGTCGCCATGGACGAGGTTCGTGGTGAACCAGCGATAGGAAAACGCCGGGCAGTTGGTCCGCCCCAAAATGACGGCGCCGGCCTTGTACAGATTGTCGATCACGGGGCTGTTGGTCGCGGCAACGGCCTCACGATTCAACTTCAGGCCGTTGGTGGTGGCAAAGCCGACCTGGTCGATATTGACCTTCACCGTGATGGGAACGCCGCCCAGGGGGCCGACATCCTCGCCGCGCCCGATCGCGGCATCGATGGCTGCGGCCTGGGCCAGCACCTCGTCCGGCTTGTGGTCGACCACGGCATTGATCCTGGGATTGACCGCATCCAGCCGCGCCAATGCCGCGGTAGCCGCTTCCTTTGCCGAGACCTTTTTCGATTTGATGAGCGAGGCCAGGTCCGTAGCCGGCAGGCGCCAGAGATCTTGCATGGAAAACTCCGTTTGATCGCCGCCCTTGTAGCGCCGGGCAAGCGGCAACGCCAGCGGCGCCACGGCCCAAGGTTTTAACGCACGCGGGCGATAAAATAGGCGAGATCGGCGATCTGTGCCGGCGTGACCGGCCCCATCACGTCGGCCATGCTGCCGTCATAGCCGTGGCGGCTGTTGTCCTTGTATTCGGCCAGCGTCTTGGCGAGATAATCCTCGCGCTGGTTGGCGATGCGCGGCACGTTTTCCTTGCCGGAATAATCGGGATTGTGGCAACTATTGCAGCGGTGCTGCTGCCCCAGCGCCTGCCCGCGCTGCATCCGCGCGGGATCGCCGGCATCGGCGGGCGGTGTGGGCTTCGGCATCTTGGCGATGAAATCGGAGAAGGTGCGCAGGTCGTCGTCGGTCAGCGCCTTCGCCATCTCGTTCATCAGCTCGAAGCTGCGCAGCTTCTCGCGAAACATGAAGAGCTGGATCAGCGCATAAGGCGCCTGCTGCGCGCCGAGCGAGGGCGTGTTTTCGGTTTCGGACTGTCCGCGCTCGCCGTGACAAGCCAGACACGGCGCGATGCGCTCCTGGAAAGTCTCTGCGTTGGCCGAAAAAGCGATGGATGCAAACGCCAGCGCCGCAACTAGTCTTCGCATCAATCCCATCCTGGCGCTTTCGTCATTGCCTGCGACAAACGCGAAGCGTTTGCGCAAGGGAGCGAAGCGACGAAGCAATCCACTCTTGCTTTGGCCCAGAATGGATTGCTTCGCTTCGCTCGCAATGACGTACGATGATCACTTACTGGCGGCAACCTTCTGCTTGCCGTAGGTGATGCGATAGACGGCGCCGTTCCAGTCGTCGGAGACCAGAAGCGAACCGTCCTTCAATTGCAGCACGTCGACCGGGCGGCCGATATACTTGTTGTCTTCGAGGAAGCCGGTGAGGAACGGCTCGGTCGACTTCACGCTGCCGTCCTTGTTCAGCTTGACTACCATGAGATCGCCGCCAACCTTCTTGGACCGGTTCCACGAACCGTGCCGCGCGAGGATGATCGCGTTCTTGTAGGCCTTCGGGAACATGCTGCCGGTATAGAAGCGCATGCCGAGGGCTGCGGAATGCGGTCCCAGCAAGGCGACCGGCGCCGTGAATTCGCTGCAGGACTTGCCCCAGCCGAATTCGGGATCGACGATGTTGCCCTGCAGGCAATACGGCGCGCCGAAATGCTCACCGACCTTGGTCACGCGGTTGAGTTCATCCTCGGGCACGTCTTCCGACATCCAGTCGCGGCCGTTGTCGGTGAAGTAGAGCTGCTTGGTCTCGGGATTCCAGTCGAAGCCGACGGTGTTGCGAACGCCGCGGGCGATCACTTCGGCGCCGGAGCCGTCGAGATTGATGCGGCGAATCTGGCCGTGGGCGTCGGAATGCAGCACATTGTTGCCGGGCTGCCCGACCGGGATGTACAGCTTGTTGTCCGGACCGATGCCGATGAACTTCCAGCCGTGGGCTTCATCCTTCGGCAGATTGTCGTAGATCACGGTCGGCTTCGGCGGGTTATCGAGATTGTCCTCGATCTTCTCGATCTTGGAAATCTTCGACAGTTCGGCGATGTAGAGGGTGCCGTTCTTGAACGCGACGCCGTTTGGACGATAGAGGTCCGAGGCGATCACCTTGACCGAGCGCTTGCCGTCCTTGTTGATGATGGCTGTGACGTTCTTGAGGAGCCGGCTGCCGACGAACACCGTGCCCTTGTCGCCTTCGATCAGCGACCGGGCGTTGGCAATACCCGAGGCGTAAACCTCGATGTTGAAGCCTGGTGGCAGCTTCAGCTTGGCAATCGGCAATTTGTCCGGAGCTGCGGCCAGCGGCGGCGGCGCAACCGGCGCCAGCTTGGCGGCGGCTTCACTGTCGGCGGGCCGGCCGATCAACGGCGAGCCGGGCGGAAGCGGAGCGGCGGCAGCCGGTGCGGCACCGGCTGCAGGCGGTGTGGCGGGCTGCTGGGCGGCAGCGCCCAACGTAAAAGCACTGAAAAAAGCACCGGCCAGCAACAGGCTGCGCGGCGCCGACGAATAGCTCATCATGGCGTTTT
The DNA here is from genome assembly GCA_050726155.1 of Bradyrhizobium sp. Taxonomy (GTDB): domain Bacteria; phylum Pseudomonadota; class Alphaproteobacteria; order Rhizobiales; family Xanthobacteraceae; genus Bradyrhizobium. The sequence goes on along the minus strand of JBOHIT010000504.1, from coordinate 5,700 downwards.
CTCCCTGGCGGAAGCCTTATCCTCGCGCAGGCAAGCATGATGCCCGTGCTGGTGGCTTTCCCGGACGGCACTCTCTAATATTTGTCCGTACATTTGCAATCGGAAAAAATGCACCGAAGCGAATTCGCGATTGACCATCGTCACTCCCCGATGCGCAATTGCGCGTCTGAGGGCGATGCGACGGCGGCTGTTCAATGCCGGGTGACGGAGCGATCCGGCGCATCGAGGATGGCCTCGGAAAACGGAAACTCCAGCACGATCTCGCCTTCGGCGTTGGTGACTTCGATGGTCGCGTTCAACAACGCGCCGTCGGCGCCCTCGGTCTTGAGCAGCTCCCGGATCATGGCGCGGGCCATTTCCCAGGCGCGGTCGGGATCGCGCAGCACTTCGCCGTCGGGATCGGAAATCAGCTCGTCGCCGATACGGGTGTTGAAGAAATAGCGTGGCATCGGCGGCAACAACTCCGGTGAAGTCCCCCGCAACCGGAGGCTTTGGACTAATCTCACAAGTTCTTTATCGGAAGCCGGTACAGCTGCGATGACCGAAAGATTGGCATTCGCGGCGCTGCGAGCAACCGCGAAACGCTTGATCCCACGCCGTTTTGACCGCCTCGTCTGCACAAAACCGTGAATTCTTTCGCGATGCAGCATAAACTCATCGGGCTTCCGGCAAAAAGATTTAGCTGGCGAACTTTTTGATCCGCAGTACCTTATCCTTGAGGGCGGAGTTCGTCCGGTATCAAAAGGAGCGCCAAATGGCCTGGAAAGCACCGAAAATCGTCGAAGTGCCGGTCGGCATGGAAATCAACATGTATGCGTGCGCCGCCCGTAAGTAACCGGTAGCGATCGCCAAGGGTTTAGCGAGGTGGAATTCCGGGCCTGACACGTTCCCGAGCGTGGAACTGTGTCTTGCGGCGCGGGTCCACCTCGTGGCGTTTTGACTTCACCGTTTGTGCCTCAAGTTTTGTATTCGCCGGGAGACGGATCATGCTTCGCGTCGTCGTCCTGGGCGCCGCGGCAGGCGGCGGCGTTCCGCAGTGGAACTGCGGATGTCAGGTGTGCCGGACGGCGCGTAGCGAACATCCCGAACTCCAGAGCACGCAAGCATCCATCGTGGTCAGCGCCGATGGCGAGCACTGGTTCCTGATCAACGCTTCGCCCGATTTGCGCCAGCAATTGACCGCGACGCCGCAGCTTCATCCCAAACAGGGCCAGCTCCGTCACAGCCCGATCGCGGGCGTGATCCTGACCAATGGCGAGATCGACGCGGTCGCAGGCCTGTTGTCGATGCGTGAGGGATCCCCGTTCACCCTCTATGGCCATGAGCGGGTGCTTGCGATCCTCAAATCCAACAGCATCTTTAATGTTCTGAACGAGAAGAACGTGAAGCGGCAACCGATCGCGGTCGACCAGGCGTTCGAACCTGGATTGCCCGACGGTTCGGCTTCCGGAATCGAGATCCTTCCCTTTGAGGTTCCCGGCAAGGGCGCCTGGTATCTCGAGGGCAAGGCGCACCCGACCGGCGGCACTGGCGTGGGCGATACGCTCGGGCTTCGCATTCTGGACAAGGCAAGCGGCAAATATCTCTATTTCCTTGCCGCCTGCGCGCGGGTGACCGACGATCTGAAGGCGCGACTGAAAGGCGCCGCGCTGGTGTTTTTTGACGGCACGGTGTGGCGTGACGACGAATTGATTGCCGCGGGCCTCGGCAACAAGACCGGACAGGGCATGGGACACATTTCGATGTCAGGCGAACACGGCGCGATCGCCAGCCTCAAAGGCCTCGACATCGGCCGCAAGGTGTTTTTGCATATCAACAACTCCAACCCTGCCTTGCTGCACGGTTCGGACGAGCGCAAAACCGCCGAGCAAGCCGGCTGGCACATCCCCGCCGATGGAATGGAGATCACGCTGTGAGCGTCGTGGCTGTACCCGGAATGACCGCGCTATCGATCGGCAAAGGCGCTTCGCTAAATAATGCCGAAGAACTGGAGGCGACGCTGCGTCACATCGGCGCGACGCGCTATCACAATCTGCATCCGTTCCACCGGCTGCTGCATGGCGGCAAGCTCAACAAGGGCCAGGTGCAGGCCTGGGCGCTGAACCGTTATTTTTACCAGAGCACGATCCCGCTCAAGGACGCGATGGTGATCTCGCGGTTCCGCGACCGCACCACCCGTGTCGAATGGCGGCACCGGATCGAGGACCACGACGGCGACCTCGGCTCCGAGGGCGGCATCGAGCGCTGGCTCAAGCTGACCGAAGGCCTTGGGCTCGACAGCGCCTACGTGGAATCGACCGAGGGCATTCTTCCCGCGACGCGCTTTGCGGTCGAGGCGTACGTGCATTTCTGCCGCGATAAGACACCGCTCGAGGCGATCGCCTCCTCGCTGACGGAACTGTTCGCGCCCAACCTGCATGAAGAGCGGATCTCGGGCATGCTGCAGCACTATGATTTCGTCAACCCGGATATCATGAGCTATTTCAGCCGCCGGCTGCAGCAGGCGCCGCGCGATGCGGGCTTTGCGCTCGATTACGTCAAGGCGCACGCCAAGACGCCGGCGGAACGCGAGGCGGTCTGCAACGCCCTGATCTTCAAGACCAATGTGCTATGGGTTCAGCTCGATGCGCTGTATCATGCCTATGTCGACGGCCACATACCGCCCGGCGCGTTTGTGCCGCATGGAAACTAAGAACGGGAATTAGCGATCGATGGCTTTGAGCCGTAACATCAGTGTCAGCGAGGCGAGCCGGCCGAAATTGCCGCGGCACGCCAAGCTGAAATTCGATGAGACGCGGCAGGTCTGGGTGATCCTGGCGCCCGAGCGCGTGCTGGCGCCGGACGAGATCGCGGTCGAAGTGCTGCATCTCTGCGACGGCGTTCGCAGCGTCTCCGACATGGTCGATCAACTGGCCGCGAAATACGCCGCCCCGCGCGAGGCGATCGCGACCGACGTCGTCGCCATGCTGCAGGACCTCGCCGACAAAGGATTCCTGACTGAAGCGCGCGAGAAGACGTCATGAGCGACATTCTCAGCGACGGCAAAGCTGCGACCCTCGACGGGCTCTCCGCGCTGGAAGGACGTCGTTCGACCGCAGAGACTTTCGGTATCCCGCTCGCGGTACTGGCCGAACTGACGCATCGGTGCCCGCTGCAATGCCCGTATTGCTCCAACCCGCTCGAGCTCGACCGCGGCGGCACTGAGCTGACTACCGAAGAATGGAAGAAGGTCCTGACCGAGCTTGCCGAGATCGGCGTGCTGCAAATCCATTTCTCTGGTGGCGAACCGACCGCGCGCAAGGATCTGGTTGAACTGGTGCAGCACGCCAGCGATGTCGGCCTCTACAGCAATCTCATTACCTCAGCCGTGTTGCTGACACGCGAAAAACTTTCCGCCCTGGCCGACGCCGGGCTCTGCCACGTGCAGATCAGTTTTCAGGGCAACGAGCCTGAAGTGGCCGACCGCGTCGCGGGCCTGAAGAAGGCGCACGAGAAGAAGCTCGAGGTCGCAAAGTGGACGCGCGAACTCGAGCTGCCGTTGACGGTCAACGCCGTCATGCATCGCCAGAACCTGCACCAGCTATCCGACATCATCCAGATGGCGGTCGATCTCGACGCCGACCGGCTCGAAGTCGCCAACGTACAGTATTACGGCTGGGCGCTGAAGAACCGCGCGGCCTTGATGCCGACGATGGCGCAGATCGAGGAGACCAGCCGCATCGTCGAGGAAGCCGTGGTGCGGCTGAAAGGCATTTTGGCGATCGATTATGTCGTGCCGGATTATTACGCGCTGCGGCCGAAGAAATGCATGGGCGGCTGGGGCCGGCAGTTCTTCAACATCTCACCCGCCGGCAAGATCCTGCCGTGTCATGCCGCCGAGAGCATCACCGGGCTCGAATTCCTCTCGGTACGGTCCAATCATTCGATCGCCTGGATCTGGCAGAACTCCGAGGCCTTCAACCGCTATCGCGGCACCGGCTGGATGCCCGAGCCGTGCCAGAGCTGCGAATTCAAGGAGATCGATTTCGGCGGCTGCCGCTGCCAGGCCTTTGCGTTGACTGGCGACGCCGGCAACACCGATCCAGCCTGCACGCTGTCGCCGATGCATGAGCAGATCTTCAAGCAGGCCGAGCAGGAAGCCGCCTCCGAGCATAACCGTTTCCTCTATCGCAATTTCGCCGGCGGCACGCTGGAGACGGAAGGCGAGCATGGCGCCTGACGCCGACGCCGGAAAATCCGCCAAGCGCGCCGATCCGTTTGCACCGCTGACTTCGGAGCAGTTCGTCGTCAGCGACGGCCACGACATCTATGTCGAGAGTGTCGGCCGCGCCGGCGGCATCCCGTCAGTCTATCTGCATGGCGGGCCCGGCAGCGGCTGCCAGCCCGACCACCGCCGGCTGTTCGATCCTGAGCGATTCCACGCGGTGCTGTTCGATCAGCGCGGCGCCGGCCGCAGCCGCCCCAAAGGCCGGCGCGAGGACAACACGCTGCCGCACCTGATCGCGGACATGGAAAAGATCCGCGAGAAATTCGGCTTCGAGCGCTGGATGGTGGTCGGCGGCTCCTGGGGCGCGACGCTGGCGCTGGCCTACGCGCAAGCGCATCCCGACCGTGTTACCGGCATCGTGCTGCGCGCGACCTTTCTCGGCACCCGCAAGGAGATCGAGGGCGGCTTCCTCGACGTGCTGCCGCGCTTCTATCCCGCGCTGCATGCGGACTTCATGAACATGCTGCCACCGGCCGAGCGTGCGCAACCGATCGATGCTTATTTCCGTCGCATCCTCGATCCCGATACCGCCGTGCACGGCCCGGCGGCGCGGGCCTGGGGCGAGACCGAACGCATTCTTTCCGAACACATGCCGAACCGCGGCCGGCTCGATCCGGTCAATTCGTCGCGCGCGATGCCGGCGACGCCGTTCATGGAAGCGCATTATTTCGCCAATGACTGCTTCATGCGGCCGAACCAGCTGATGCAAGAGGCAGGCCGGCTCGCCGGACTTCCCGGAATCATCGTGCAGGGCCGCTACGATTTGCTGTGCCCGCCCGCGACCTCGCATGCGCTGGCCGCCGTGTGGCGCGAGGCCGAGATTCGCCTGGTCGAAGGCGCCGGTCACACGCTGTACGATCCCGGTGTCCGCGACGCCGTGATGAAGGCGATCGCGGATATGGCTTCCAGAATTACCAGCTGAGTATTGAAAAATGCCGATAGCCGGAAAAGGCATGCTGCTGACGTCGATGAACATCGATGCCGCCCATGAGCCTGAATTCAACCGCTGGTACGACCGCGAACATCTCGAAGAGCGTGTCGCGATGCCAGGCTTCCTCGAAGCGCGGCGTTATGTCGCCCACCAGGGCAACCCGAAATATCTCAGCCTCTATTCCACCGAAACCATCGAGGTGCTGGATAGCCCGTTCTACCGCACCGCGCTTGCGAACCAGACCGCCTGGTCCAAGGCCAACATCGCCAATTTCAAGGACATGATCCGCAGCGTCTCGCGAATCACGATCAGCCGCGGGATTGGCCGCGGCGCCGCCCTCGGCATTATCCGGCTGCGTCCGCCGGCGGGCGGCGCGGATAAGTTGCGTACCGCACTGCGGGATCAACTCGATCCGGCAAAACTCGACGGAATTATCAGCATGCATCTGCTGGAGAACGATCCGGCACTGTCAAAACCGATCACCGACGAGCCGGCGGCGCCC
>JBOHIT010000503.1:0-17281 GCA_050726155.1 Bradyrhizobium sp. | reverse complement strand
CTCTGATTGTTTTCATTCCGGGGCGCATCGAAGATGCGAAGCCGAAATGACCAGACCCCTGCGATTCGCCCACAGAATCAACGGAATCGTTACCCGTTGGCGGCCGGTTTTTCGCCGAAATGCCCGGTTCAAAGGCTTGCGCCTCAGACCCGTTCGGGCGCACTGTGGCCCCCAAACCGACCTTTTGGAGACAAGCTGACATGACCGGTGCCAGACCCGCCTTGAGCCGTCGCCTGCGCATGATGGGGGCTGCGATTTCGCTCGGCGCCGCCGGTGTTCTTGCTTCGGTGCCGGCGTTCGCGCGGGGTCCGGATGGCATCGCCGATATCGCCGAGAAGGTGATCGACGCCGTCGTCAATATCTCGACCTCGCAGAATGTCGACGCCAACAAGGGCGGTGGCGGTGGCAGCGAGCGCCAGGCCACGCCGCAATTGCCGCCGGGTTCGCCGTTCGAGGAATTCTTCGACGACTTCTTCAAGAACCGCCGCGGCGGTCCGGGCGGCGGCTCCAAGGGTGGCGAAGCGCAGCCGCGCAAGACCAATTCGCTCGGTTCGGGTTTCATCATCGACACGTCAGGCGTCGTCGTCACCAACAATCACGTCATCGCGGATGCCGACGAGATCAACGTGATCATGAACGACGGCACCAAGATCAAGGCTGAACTGGTAGGCGTCGACAAGAAGACCGATATCGCGGTCCTGAAGTTCAAGCCGGTGAAGCCGCTGATCGCGGTCAAGTTCGGCGAATCCGACAAGCTGCGTCTCGGCGAATGGGTGATCGCGATCGGCAATCCCTTCAGCCTCGGCGGCTCGGTCACGGCCGGCATCGTCTCGGCGCGCAACCGCGACATCAGCCAGGGTCCGTACGACAGCTACATCCAGACCGACGCCTCGATCAATCGCGGCAATTCCGGCGGACCGCTCTTCAACCTCGAGGGTGAAGTAGTCGGCGTCAACACGCTGATCATCTCGCCGACCGGCGGCTCGATCGGGCTCGGTTTCGCGGTGCCCTCCAAGACCGTTATCGGCGTGGTCAATCAACTCCGGGAATTCGGCGAACTGCGCCGCGGCTGGCTCGGCGTCCGCATCCAGCAGGTCACCGACGAAATCGCCGAGAGCCTCAGCATCAAGCCGGCGCGCGGCGCGCTGGTTGCCGGCGTCGACGACAAGGGACCGGCGAAGCCCGCAGGGATCGAGCCTGGCGACGTCGTGGTCAAGTTCGACGGCAAGGACGTCAAGGATCCGAAGGATCTGTCGCGTGTGGTCGCCGACACCGCGGTCGGCAAGGAAGTCGAAGTCGTCGTCATCCGCAAGGGCGCCGAGGAAACCAAGAAGGTGACGCTCGGCCGTCTCGAGGACAATGAGAAGGCCCAGCAGGCCGCCGCCAAGCCCAAGGACGAGCCCGCCGCCGAGAAGCTGGTGACGCAAAAGGTGCTCGGCCTCGATCTGGCCGCCCTGAGCAAGGATCTGCGCGGAAAATACAAGATCAAGGAAAGCGTCAAGGGCGTGGTCATCACCGGCGTCGACAATGCATCCGATGCCGCCGAGAAGCGGCTGTCCGCCGGCGACGTCATCGTCGAAGTGGCGCAGGAAGCGGTCACCAACTCGGCCGACGTCAAGAAACGGGTCGATCAGATCAAGAAGGACGGCCGCAAGTCGGTTCTGCTGATGGTCGCCAACGGCGAAGGCGAGCTGCGCTTCGTGCCGCTACTGGTGCAGTAGGGCGTCGCAGTAGTAGCTGTCGTCCCTGCGAACGCAGGGACCCATAGCCACCGGCGTGTATTGTAGCAAAGGCAACTGGCCCCATCGCGCTACGGCATGGCCGCGGCGTATGGGTCCCTGCGTTCGCAGGGACGACGAGAGTTTTTACCCCGTCACAAACTCATCCCGCCGATAACCCTGCGCATACAGCAAGGCCGTGAGATCGCCATGGTCGATCCGCGCCGCAGCAGCCGCGGCGACGGCTGGCTTGGCGTGATAGGCGACGCCGAGGCCGGCGGCCTCGATCATGCCGAGATCGTTGGCGCCGTCACCGGTCACCAGCGTGTCGATGTCGTCGAGGTCGAAGGATTCGGTGAGTTCGATCAGCGTGGTGAGTTTGGTGGCGCGGCCCAGGATCGGCTCGGTGACTTCGCCGGTGAGCTTGCCGTCAAACACCTTCAATTCGTTGGCGCGGTTTTCCTGGAATCCGATCATCGCGGCGACCGCGTTGGTGAACAGCGTGAAGCCGCCGGAGATCAGGCAGGTATAGGCGCCGTTGGCGCGCATGGTCATGACCAGTTCGCGGCCGCCCGGCGTCGGCGTGATGCGTTTCTTCAGGACCTCGTCGACCACGCCGACCGGCATGTCCTTCAACAGCGCAACGCGCTCGCGCAGCGCCGGTTCGAACTCGATCTCGCCGCGCATCGCGCGTTCGGTAATGGCGGCGACATGCGCCTTCAGTCCGGCGAAATCGGCCAGTTCGTCGATGCATTCCTGCCCGATCATGGTGGAATCCATGTCGGCGAGAAAAAGCTTCTTGCGCCGGAACGCGGCAGGCTGCACGACAATGTCGATCGGCAGGTCGCCGCGCGCCCGGCGCAGGCGGGCTTCGATCGCCTTGATGTCCTCGCTACCGGTGAAGGGAATATCGACCGCGACTTCGTCGAACAGCCATTGCGCCGTGCCGGGCGAGGGCAGCACGGCCAGCGCGCCGTCGACGATCGTGGAGTCGAGCGCCGGGTTGACGGGATTGCAGATGAGCGTGGCGACGAGGGACATGCAGGCGAATTCGCGAGTTGAGAGCAAGGCCGTGCTTATCGCAGGGCCGACCGCCAGCGGCAAGTCGGCGCTGGCGCTGGAGCTTGCGCAAAAAACCGGCGGCGTCGTCATCAACGCCGATTCCATGCAGGTCTATCGGGATCTCCGCATCATCACGGCGCGGCCGACGGCGCCCGAGGAGGCGCTGGCGCCGCACCGGCTTTATGGCCACGTCGACGCCGCCGTGAATTTTTCGGCCGGGGCCTGGGTCGCGGATGCCGCCCGCATCCTGTCGGAGGCGCGGGCCGCCCACCGCCTGCCGATCTTCGTCGGCGGTTCCGGGCTCTATTTCAAGGCACTGACGCGCGGCCTGTCGGCGGTGCCGCCGATCCCGGCCGAGGTGCGCGACAGCGTGCGCACGCGGCTGGAGCGTGACGGCGTCGAGGCGCTGCATGCGGAACTCGCAACCTGCGATCCAGCCTCAGCAGAACGCCTGAAGCCGCGCGACCGCGCCCGCATCGCGCGGGCGCTCGAAGTGATCGAGGCGACCGGCCGCGCGCTGACCGACTGGCATCGCGAAGGCCTGCCGCCGCTGCTGCCTGAAGGCTCCTTCTACGCGCTGTTTCTGGCGCCGGAGCGCGATCAGCTCTATGCGCGGATCGATACGCGGTTCGATGCAATGTTGGCGGCCGGCGCATTGGAGGAAGTGGCAGCGCTCGCCGCGCGGCAGCTCGATCCGCTGCTGCCGGCGATGAAAGCCCACGGCGTGCCGGCGCTGATCCGGCATCTGAACGGCGAGATCAACCGCGAGCAGGCCGCCGAAATCGGCCGCGCCGACACCCGCCACTATGCCAAGCGCCAGTTCACCTGGTTCCGGCACCAACTCCCGGAATTCGCTTGGGTGGCGCCAGAGGTGGCGTGGGGGTGGCTGGAGGCACAAGTCCCGCAGCCCGGCTGAGCCCGCCTGCATGGCAGGGAACAGCAAATTCGCACTCGCCGAACGACCGGAACCCCGTTACACTTCCTAAATCGCGCCTTACGTGTCCTTCCCTTGACTTCCGGGGTTCGGGCGCTATAACCCGCGCAACCTTTGGGAAGTCCGAGCCGCCAAATGCGTAATATTATTACCAAACTCCTTATCGTAGTCGTACCCAGGCGCACCGCCAGGGATGGCTGAGGCCATCCAGTTTCAGGCGGTGTGCATGGGGCCTCTGGGGCCCTTTTTTATTTCCCAAATTCCAAGCTGAAGAAAATCGCGAGTAAGACAAGGAAAACGTCATGACCGACCACAGCCACGATCCGAACCAGATGACCGGCGCAGCGATGATCGTGCGTGCGCTCATCGATCATGGCGTCCAGCATCTGTTCGGCTATCCCGGCGGCGCGGTGCTTCCGATTTATGACGAGATTTTCCAGCAGAGCGAGGTCGAGCACATTCTGGTGCGGCACGAGCAGGGCGCCGGCCACGCCGCCGAGGGCTATGCGCGTTCGACCGGCAAGCCCGGCGTCGTGCTCGTGACCTCCGGCCCCGGCGCCACCAACATGGTGACGCCGCTGACCGATGCGCTGATGGATTCGATCCCGCTGGTCTGCATCACCGGGCAGGTGCCGACGCATCTGATCGGCAATGACGCGTTCCAGGAATGCGACACCGTCGGCATCACCCGTCCCTGCACCAAGCACAATTGGCTGGTGCGCGACGTCAACGACCTCGCCAAGGTGCTGCACGAGGCGTTCTACGTCGCCACGTCAGGCCGTCCCGGCCCCGTGCTGGTCGACGTGCCGAAGGACGTGCAGTTCGCGACCGGCACCTATCATCCGCCGCGCAAATCCGACGTGCATGTCTCCTACACGCCGCGGACCAAGGGCGATGCGTCGCAGATCCGGAAGGCCGTGGCATTGCTCGCCGGCGCCAAGCGCCCGGTGATCTATAGCGGCGGCGGCGTCATCAATTCCGGGCCGGAAGCCTCGAAACTGCTGCGCGAGCTGGTCGAAGCGACGGGATTCCCGATCACCTCGACCCTGATGGGCCTCGGCGCCTATCCGGCGACCGGCAAGAACTGGCTCGGCATGCTGGGCATGCACGGCACGTACGAGTCCAACATGGCGATGCATGATTGCGACGTCATGCTGTGCATCGGCGCGCGCTTCGATGACCGCATCACCGGCCGCGTCGACGCCTTCTCGCCGGGCTCGAAGAAGATCCACATCGACATCGACCCGTCCTCGATCAACAAGAACATCCACGTCGACGTGCCGATCATCGGCGACGCCGGCAATGTGATGGGCGACCTGTTGCAGGTGTTCAAGGCGGAAGCGAAAAAGCCCGACATCAAGGCGTGGTGGCACGAGATCGCCAAATGGCGCGCGCGCAATTCGCTGGCCTACCGGAAGAACAACGAAATCATCCTGCCGCAATACGCCATCGAGCGCTTGTTCGCGGCGACGCAGGGACATGACACCTACATCACGACCGAGGTCGGTCAGCACCAGATGTGGGCGGCGCAGTTCTTCGGCTTCGAGGAGCCGCACCGCTGGATGACCTCGGGTGGCCTCGGCACCATGGGCTATGGGCTGCCGGCCGCGCTCGGCGTCCAGGTGGCGCATCCCGACAGCCTCGTGATCGACATCGCGGGCGACGCCTCCGTGCAGATGACGATGCAGGAGATGTCGACGGCGGTTCAGTATGAATTGCCGATCAAGATCTTCATCCTGAACAACCAGTATATGGGCATGGTGCGGCAGTGGCAGCAGCTGCTGCACGGCAATCGGCTGTCGCATTCCTATTCGGAAGCGCTGCCGGATTTCGTCAAGCTCGCGGACGCGTTCGGCTGCGTCGGCCTGCAGGCGATCAAGCCCGGCGACCTCGACGGCGCGATCAAGGAGATGATCTCGGTCAAGCGCCCGGTGCTGTTCGACTGCCGCGTCGCGGCGCTGGAAAACTGCTTCCCGATGATTCCGTCCGGCAAGGCGCACAACGAGATGCTGTTGCCGGCAGAAGCGACCGACGAGGCGACGGCGGCCGCGTTCGCCGGCGGCAAGGCACTGGTGTGAGAACGATAGACACAAACTCTACTGTCATCGCCCGGCTTGACCGGGCGATCCAGTACGCCGCGGCATCTCGGTTGCCGTCTGGCGTCTCTGGAATACTGGGTCCCCGCTTTCGCGGGGACGACAAAACTGCGGAAGGGCCAACAGGAAGCGCAAATGTTTGACCTCACCGATCTCGAGCGCGCGCATGAGGTGGTCGGGGCAGCGATGCCGCCGACGCCGGCGCATGCGTGGCCGCTGCTGGCGCAGCGGCTCGGCACCGATGTCGTGGTCAAGCACGAAAACCACACCCCGATCGGCGCCTTCAAAGTGCGGGGCGGGCTGGTTTATGTCGAGCGGCTGCAGCGCGAGCGGCCGCAGACATCGGGGATCATCTCGGCGACCCGCGGCAATCACGGCCAGAGCCTCGCCTTCGCCGCGCGCCGTTTCGGCGTGCCGGTGACGATCTATGTGCCGCTCGGCAACTCGGTCGAGAAGAACCAGGCGATGCGCGCCCTCGGCGCCCACCTTGTGGAGCATGGCGAGGATTTCCAGTCCGCCCGCGAGGAATGCGAGCGCCATGCCGAACGCGAGGGCCTCGAACTGGTGCCGTCGTTCCACCGCGACCTGGTGATGGGGGTTGCGACCTACGCGATCGAGCTGTTCAGGACCGCGCCCGATCTCGATGTTCTCTATGTGCCGATCGGGCAGGGCTCGGGCATTTGCGGCTGCATCCTGGCGCGCGATCTGCTCGGGTTAAAGACTGATATCATCGGCGTGCAGTCGACAGAAGCGCCGTCCTACGCGCTGTCGTTCGCGGCAGGGGTGGTGGTGAAGACCAACAGCAGCAACACGCTGGCCGACGGCATGGCGACGCGCGTCCCTGATCCGGAGGCGCTGGCGATCATTCGCAAGGGCGCCTCGCGCATCGTGCAGGTGACCGACGATGAGATCGGCCACGCGGTGCGCGCCTACTGGACCGACACCCATAATCTTGCCGAGGGCGCCGGCGCCGCCGCGCTCGCCGCAGCCCTGCAGGAAAAGGCAACGCTCCGCAGCAAGCGGGTCGGGCTGATCCTGTCCGGCGGCAATATCGATTTCGATCTGTTCCAGAAATGGATCGCCCGCAACGAGAATGCCACCGCCGCCGCGGCGCTGGTGTAGCCAAGATTTGGGGACGACAATGAACCAGCCCGCATCCGCCTACTTCCTCGAAGAGCGCCACGATCCGACCGAGGCGCACACGCTTTCGGTGCTCGTGCAGAACGAGCCGGGCGTGCTCGCGCGCGTCATCGGACTGTTCTCCGGCCGCGGCTACAACATCGAGAGTCTCACCGTCTCCGAGACCGAGAGCCAGAAACATCTTTCCCGCATCACCATCGTTACGACAGGCACGCCGATGGTGATCGAGCAGATCAAGCACCAGCTCGACCGCATGGTTCCGGTCTACCGCGTCGTCGACATGACGCTGGCCGGCCGCTCGATCGAGCGCGAACTGGCGATGGTGAAGGTGCGCGGCGGCGGCGACAACCGCGTCGAGGCGCTGCGGCTGGCGGACGCGTTTCGCGCCCGCGTGATCGACGCCACCATCGAGAGCTTCGTGTTCGAGATCACCGGCAATTCCGCCAAGATCAATCAATTCATTGACCTGATGCGCCCGCTCGGCCTTGTCGAGGTGTCGCGCACCGGCGTTGCCGCCATTGGACGCGGGCCAGAGGGGATGTGAGCCATGCTGGCGCGCGACTGGTACTACAATCAAAGGCGGCAGCTCGGGCTCGATTCCGCGGTCGCCTCGATCTACGACCGGCATGACGACAGCGACATCCGCGCCCGCGCGGCGCTGACCATGCTCGGCGTCCAGCGCGGCTGGAAGGTGGCCGATATCGGCTGCGGCAACGGTGTACTCGCGGTCGAGGCGGCGCTGATGGGCGCCGAGGTCGATGCGATCGACGTCTCGCCGGCGATGCTGGCGCTCGCCAACATCCAGGCCCGCGACCGCAAGGTCGCAGTCCGCACCCAGCCGGCGGGCATGCTGAGCTTCGCCTACCAGCCGAATTCCTACGACCTGATCGTCAGCGAGTTCACGCTGCATCATCTGCCGGATTTCTGGAAGGCGGTGGCGCTGGCGCGGATCCATGCGGCGCTGAAGCCCGGCGCGAACTTCTACCTGCGCGACATCGTGTTCGTCAGCATGCCCGACGGCGTCGATCGCGACGTCGAGGCGTGGGCCGATTTCTCGATCAAGAACCATGATTTCGAGCGCGAGAGCGTGGTCACCCATATGCGCGACGAATACTCGACCTTCGGCTGGGTGATCGAACGCATGCTGACCGATGTCGGCTTCACGCTGGAGTCGGTCGACTATCACGCGCCGCTGCACGGAACATACCTCTTGCGCAAACCGAAGCCGGACCACCAACAGAGCTAGAAAAATGAAACCGGCCGATGTCTGCGTCGCCGTCTCTGTGCCGGCAAGCATTCGCAAGCCTCCTCAAAAACAGTTCTGCCAAGGATCGCATGAGGGCCCGATGTCACACTCGCTTCTGATCGCTTTCGTGCTGTTCGCCACCGTGATGTTCTTCACGCCGGGGCCGAACAACATCATGCTGCTGTCGTCCGGGCTCACTTATGGATTCCGCCCGACCATCCCGCACATCGCGGGTATCACGGTCGGCTTTGCCTTCATGGTCGGCGCGGTCGGGCTTGGGCTCGGCACCATCTTCATCACCTTCCCGGTGCTGCAGACGATCCTGAAATATGCTGGCGTCGTCTATCTGATTTACCTCGCCGCTGCGATCGCGATGTCCGGGCCGGTTTCGGCCGGTCAGGACAACCGCCGCGGGCCGATGACCTTCTGGGGCGCGGCCATGTTCCAATGGGTCAATGCCAAGGGCTGGGTCATGGTGATCGGCACCATCACGGCCTATGCGGCGATTTCGCCCTATCCCTGGAACATCGCAATCCAGGTCGGGCTGAGCCTGCTGCTGGGGGCGCTGTCCTGCACCGCCTGGGCCTATTTCGGCAGTGCGCTGCGGCCGGTCCTCACCTCGCCGAGGGCCGTTCGGGCCTTCAACATCGTCATGGCGGTGCTGCTGCTGGCCTCGCTCTACCCGGTCTTCATGGACGCATGATGCCGCACCGCGCCATGCATAAACGGGTTTCCCAGAAAGCGAAAAATGCTCTAGACAACGCCGGAAATTCGCGGGCGACCGGCGGTCTCTCACTTAACCCAAATGCCTGATTAACCGGCCTGATTTGGCCACCGATGAGGAAACGACGATGCGAGTTTATTACGATCGTGATGCCGACCTGAACCTGATCAAGGGCAAGAAGGTCGTCATCGTCGGCTACGGCAGCCAGGGCCACGCCCATGCGCTGAACCTGAAGGATTCCGGCGTCAAGGAAGTGGCCATTGCGCTGCGCAAGGGCTCGGCCTCGGCCAAGAAGGCGGAAGCCGCCGGCTTCAAGGTGATGGAAGTCGCCGAGGCCGCCAAATGGGCCGACCTCGTCATGATGCTCACGCCCGACGAATTGCAGGGCGACATCTATCGCGAGCATCTGCACGACAACATGAAGAAGGGTGCCGCGCTCGTGTTCGCGCACGGCCTCAACGTACACTTCAACCTGCTTGACCCCCGCGCCGACCTCGACGTGCTGATGATCGCGCCGAAGGGCCCCGGCCACACCGTGCGCTCGGAATATCAGCGCGGCGGCGGCGTGCCCTGCCTGATCGCGATCCACAAGGATCCGTCGGGCAACGCCCATGACCTCGGCCTCAGCTACGCCTCGGCAATCGGCGGCGGTCGTGCCGGCATCATCGAGACCACGTTCAAGGAAGAGTGCGAGACCGATTTGTTCGGTGAGCAGGTCGTGCTCTGCGGCGGCCTGGTCGAACTGATCAAGGGTGGCTACGAGACGCTGGTGGAAGCCGGCTACGCGCCCGAGATGGCGTATTTCGAGTGCCTGCACGAAGTGAAGCTGATCGTCGACCTGATCTATGAAGGCGGCATCGCCAACATGAACTACTCGATCTCCAACACCGCCGAATACGGCGAATACGTCACCGGTCCGCGCATCGTTACTGCCGAGACCAAGGCCGAGATGAAGCGCGTTCTCGCCGACATCCAGGGCGGCAAGTTCGCCCGCGACTGGATGCTGGAGAACAAGGTCAACCAGACCTCGTTCAAGGCGACCCGCGCCAAGCTCGCCGAGCATCCGATCGAGGAAGTCGGCGCCAAGCTCCGCGACATGATGCCGTGGATCAAGAAGGGCGCGCTGGTCGACAAGAGCAAGAACTGATCGCTCTTCCAGCTCAAAACGGAATTGGGCCGCGCATCGCGCGGCCCTTTTTCATTTTGGGAACCGTAGGTGGACAAAGCGCACCTGTCCGCCGTAGCTCGAAGAGCGGAGGCGGAAGCGTGCCCAGCATTCAGGGGCGGGCGGCGCCGGCCTGCGTCTCATTCGGCTGCTTCTCGATCCGGTTGTGAAGCTGCCAGAAGCGCACGGTGCGCTGCGCGGTCTCCATCGACAATCGCTTGTAATCCCGCTCCGCGACCGTCAGCGTCTGATCGTCGATCTTGATCCGCACCGGCCGGTTGCGCAGGATGCTCTCGACCGTCGGCCAGTTCAGACGCGCCGAGCGGCAGGGAATCAGGATCAGGTCGGCGCGGGGTCCCTCGATCAGCCGCGCCATCATTTCGGCCGGCACGTCGTTGAGTACCGCGAGCGAAACCATGACCTCGTCGAACTTCCCGCTTTCGGCGAACTTGTATACTGCGGCGTCGTCGAGCTCCTTCAATTCCATCATCAGCCTGATGAGCTCTTCGGCGACGCGAAAATCCCGTCCCGACGGCGGGCCTTCGCGCACGATGTCCTCGATCACCCGCCGGATCTCGTCCTGCAGGGCGGGCGGCGCCAGCGCCAACAGCCGGGCGCGAACGGCATCTTTGGCGCGGCGGAGCAGGTCGCGCAGGAATTTCAGGGGAAGATCGAGGCGCAGGCCGAGGATCTCGACCAGCTCGTCGTCATCTTCGGAATGGGCCACCATGCCGGTATAGCCGGCCTCGGAGAACCGCGCGGTCGCGTTTTTCGCGAGCCGGCGAATGACCTTGGTCTGGCCGCGATCGACGATCACGTCGGTGACCGCTTCCGGCAGATTGTCCCGCGCTGAAATCGCCAGCAGATGGTCCTGCCCCTTGTTGCTGGCGATCTCGACCAGCGCTTCGGTGCTGAGGCGGCTGGAGTGGGTCAGCACTTCGCCGGCGACACTGATGTCGTCGTCCCATGCGAGATACTGGATCACTTCGAACGGCGCGTAGTCGAGCGGGGCCAGCCGCTTGCTGAGCTCGGCTCGCGCCCGCGTCTCGACGCGTGCGATCAACAGGCAGAGCACGTCGTCGAAAACCCTGACCTGGTCTTCGCTGAGACGTTCGCCGTCATTGAGAAAGAGGTCGGTAACCTGCCGCAGGGTTTCAACCCGCCGGGCCGATGACCCGCCTCTGACGGCGTCTTCGAGTTCGGCTATGATGGAATGAGCCGGCTGTTGCGCCATCGTGGGCAGCCTGTTTGTTGTTTCAACTTCAGGAACACAATGCTGGGCGCGTTCTTTCGCGAGCGTTAAGGCGGAACCCCGTAAAATTGCGGGATGAGCGTCCTGAAAACCTGCAATCGGCCGTCCGGCACTACGCGCAAGAGGCTCGGTACTCGAGCGTTGCGCGCATTGTCATGTTCACCTTGTCGATTGCTTCACCAAACATGCCGCGCCGCAAAACGCCGTTTGTACGACTAATGGCGTCCAACGATGGCTATTCCCCGAGCTTGGCGCTGCTTTCGGTATCCGGCTTCGGCTGCTATCCTCTCCAAACCGTTTCAAAGAAAATTCGAAGGGGAAACTGTCCAACAAGAAGCCGTCAAGCTTGGCTCGCACCCGAGGAGGAAACTCATGAAGCGCTGCGCTAAGGATTTCTTCACGACGAATTCTGTTAAGGCTCTTGCGCTCTCCGGACTGATCTTTGCCGCAGCCACCGTGTCCGCTGTCGCGCAGAAGAAATACGACACCGGCGTCACAGACACGGAAATCAAGATCGGCAACATCATGCCGTACAGCGGGCCGGCGTCGGCCTATGGCATCATCGGAAAGACGATGAGCGCCTATATGCGGATGATCAACGACACCGGCGGCGTCAACGGCCGCAAGATCAACTTCATTTCCTACGACGACGCCTACAGCCCGCCGAAGACCGTGGAGCAGGCGCGCAAGTTGGTCGAGAGCGACGAGGTTTTCCTGATCTTCGCGCCGCTCGGCACCGCGCCCAATGCCGCGATCCAGAAATACATGAACACCATGAAGGTGCCGCAACTGTTCGTCGCCACCGGCGCCTCGCGCTGGGGTGACCCCGAGCATTTCCCCTGGACCATCGGCTGGCAGCCGAACTATCGGGCTGAAGCGCGGATCTATGCCACCTACATCCTCCAGCACCATCCCAATGGCAGGATCGGCGTGCTGTACCAGAACGATGATTTCGGCAAGGACTACGTGCTCGGACTGAAAGACGTGCTGGGCGACAAGTACGACAAGCTGGTCGTGGCCAGCGTGCCCTACGAGATCAGCATGCCGACGGTGGATTCCCAGGTGGTTGCGATCAAGAGCGCCAACCCCGACATCTTCATCAACATCGGCACGCCGAAATTCGCGGCGCAGGCAATCAAGAAGGTTGCCGAACTCGACTGGCATCCGATCCACATCATGACCAACGTGTCGGCCTCGGTCGGCGCGGTGCTGAAACCCGCCGGCCTCGATCACTCCAAAGGTGTCCTCAGCGCGGGCTATCAGATGGACGTCACCGATCCGCAATGGGATTCCCATCCCGGCATGCAGAAATACCGCGCCTTCATGGCGAAGTATTATCCCGAGGCCGACCGCTCGGAGAGCGGGCCGCTGACAGCCTACAACACCTCGACCGCGCTGGTCGAAGTGCTGAAACGCTGCGGCGACAATCTCACGCGCGAAAACGTCATGAAGGTGGTGGCGAATATGGATTTCGAGATCAACACCTACATCCCGGGAATCCGCATTAAGACCTCGCCGACGGATTTCTATCCGATCGAACAGGTGCAGATGATGAAATTCAGCGGCGCAAAATGGGAGCTGTTCGGTCCTATTATCGACGGGCATGCGGAATAGGCATCCTGCAGCGACGGCGGGACGGGGGCATCCTCATCCTGCTGTCGTCGCTTCAGCGCCGAGCCCGCTGCGCCGGGCGTGGTTTACCCGTCCGGGACGGTGACAGCGCCGCCGGCCGTCCGTCGCAATTGGCGCCGTTCTTCAGGCGCGCCTTGAGTTCATCGCCGGCGCAGACCAAACGCGCACGCAGTTCCTGCGCCTGGACGATATGACGGTCGAGCTCGGTCAGTTTTCGCGATCTGCCCGATCAGATAGTCGCGACGCAGGCCGTGCTCCTTGGTTTGCGCCAGCGCACCCTTGATTTCCTCGAGCGTGAAGCCGAGCGATTGCGCCTGCAGGATCATGGCCAGAGCTTCCGCCGAACTCTCGTCATATTCGCGGTAGCCGGCACGTGTCCGGCGCACCGGCCGCACCAGGCCTTCGTCCTCCAGGAAGCGGATTTTCGACGGCGCCACGGCAAAGCGCCGCGCCAGTTCACCGATCTGCATCGCTCCGGATCTCCTTTAGACCCTTGACCTTCAAGTTAGGTTGAAGGTGTAGGGTGCACCCGTCCGTCACCGAATTCAAGGTCAATCCATGCACGCTCTCACGCCGCAATCGCCGCTGTTCGCTCCCCTGACGCTGCCGAACAACGCGGTGGTTTCCAATCGCATTGCCAAGGCGGCGATGGAGGAGAACATGGCGGACAGCAACCAGCTTCCGGGCGAACGCCTGCGGCGGCTCTATGCGAGTTGGGCCGAGGGCGGTGTGGGTCTTATTCTATCCGGCAATGTAATGATCGATCCGACCGCATTGACCGGGCCCGGCGGCGTGGTGCTCGACGAGCGCCAGCCGATCGAACCGTTCAGGGCCTGGGCGCAAGCGGCGACGAAGGGCGGCGGTCAGGCGTGGCTGCAGATCAACCATCCCGGCCGGCAGGTATTCGCCGCGATGGGGCAGCAGGCCGTGGCGCCATCAGCCATCGGCGTCGATCTCGGGGCCTACTCGCATCTGTTTCCGATGCCGCGGGCGCTGGATGAAGCCGGCATTGCCGCCATTGTTGGGCGCTTCGCCACATCAGCGAGACTGGCCGAGGCCTCAGGCTTTTCCGGCGTGCAGATTCATGCCGCCCACGGTTATTTGATCAGCCAGTTTCTTTCACCGCTGACCAACCGGCGCGCCGATGCATGGGGCGGCGAGTTGCACAACCGCGCGCGGCTCCTGATCGACGTGGTCAAGGCGGTGCGGACCGTGGTCTCGTCCGGCTTCTCGGTTGCGGTGAAGCTGAACTCTGCCGATTTCCAGAAGGGTGGCTTCGAGGCGTCGGACGCCGTGCAGGTGGTGCGCTGGCTCAACGAACTGCCGGTCGATCTCGTCGAATTGTCCGGCGGCTCCTACGAAAGCCCGGCCATGCAAGGAGCGCCGCAGGCCATTGAAGGCTCGCCACAGGCGGGCAGCGGCAGCACCGCGGCGCGCGAGGCTTACTTTCTCGACTTTGCCCGCGACGTCAGCGCGGTGGCGCGCATGCCGGTCATGGTCACCGGCGGCATCCGCCGGCGCGCCATCGCCGAAGCGGCGCTAAGGCCGAGCGAGGGCAGGCCGGGTGTCGCGATGGTCGGCATCGCCAGCGCCTTTGCGTTCGAGCCTGATCTGCCTGAGCGATGGAAGCGCGATGCAGCGCTGGATATCGCGATCCCGAGCGTCGGCTGGCGCAACAAGGCCTATGCAAGCCTCGCCAAGATGGCGATTGTGAAGTTGCAGCTGCGCCGTCTCGGCAAAGGCCAGCAGCCGAATCCGAATGCCAGTCCACTTCTGGCCTTGATCCGCCAGCAGATCATCACGAAACGGCGCACGCGGGTTTATCGTACCTGGGTGTCGCAACCGCGTATCGAACCTTCAGGTGTATGATCATAATATCGTGCGCGGCCGAGGTGGCCAGGGCCTGGTTATTTCGTGCTGAATGCCCGAGAATCGTTCGAACAGGAATTCCGTCATGAAATCTGTCGTCATCACCGGCGCGTCCACCGGCATCGGCTGGGCGACCGCGAAACTGCTGCTGGATCGTGGCTATCGCGTCTTCGGCAGCGTTCGCAAGCCTGTTGACGCCGACCGCCTCAGGGGTGAGTTCGGCGCGAAGTTCGCGCCGCTGATCTTCGATGTCACTGATGAGGCCGCGGTGCTGGCCGCGGCACGCCAGGTGCGTGACGCACTGAATGGCGAAACGCTTGCAGGCCTCGTCAACAACGCCGGCATCGCCGTCGCTGGACCGCTGCTCGAGCTTCCCGCCGACGAATTTCGCCGCCAGATGGAGGTCAATGTGATCGGGCCGGTCATCGCGACCCAGGCGTTCGGCCCGCTGCTCGGCGCCGACCCGCAGCTCAAGGGGCCGAAAGGGCGGATCGTGATGATCTCCTCGGTCTCCGGCAAAACCGGCGCTCCGATGACGTCGGCCTATGCGGCCTCGAAGCACGCAATCGAGGGACTGTCCGAGAGTCTGCGCCGCGAGCTGATACTGTTCGGCATCGACCTCATCATCGTCGCGCCCGGCGCGGTGAAGACCCCGATCTGGAGCAAGGCCGAGGAAGTCGACATATCCGGCTACAGGAACTCGCCGTTCTTTCCGGCGCTGCAGAAAATCCGCGCCTACATGCTGCAGCTCGGCGCGACCGGATTGCCTGCGGAGAAAGTCGCCGCGAAGATTTTTGACGCGCTGACGCTGGCAAATCCCAAGGTCCGCTATTCGATCGTGCCCGATCCGATGCAGGTGCTGGTCGCGACGCTGCTGCCGAGGCGCATCCTCGACAGGATCATCGCCAAGCGCCTCGGCCTGACGCGACAGGCATGACAGCGGCGCGGTGACAGCAACAATTGGCAAGACCAATGCGGAGCTGACCGAACTCGCCAACGAGGCGTTGCGCGGTCAGCCAGGATGCGAGACCGCTCGCATCACCGCTGTTCAACTTGTGTCGGACGTGCGCGGTGGTCGTAACTGGGAAATCCCGAACGTCGTTCTCGGCGACAGCCTGATCAGCGACGTCGATCGCGCCGTGATCACCATTCATCACCGCCTGGGCCGCAAGTTTCATTTACTGCGGGATGACTGACCCGTCATCCGCGCCAACCGCGCGCGGCGTCCGCGCCGCGGCCATGCTGAACATGCGCAGAGCGAACACCGCGACCAGCGGGATCAGGAACAGCACATACAGCGGCATGTCGGCAATCCGCTTGCCGAACGACACCGAGAACTGAAACAGCAGATAATAGCCGCCGATGAGGTGCAGCCGGCGCCAGACGGCGGCGCCGAGCGCCTTGGCGGTGCGGTCGAACGACGTCGCGGTCATCGCGATGATGAGGGCGTAGCCGATGCCGCCGAAAATGTAGGAGGACAGCGAGGTCGCAGCCGCATAGCCCGGCGGATCCATCACCGCGAAGGCGGCGATTGCCACGGCATGGATACCGTGCGAGGCGGCAAAGGTCACGCCGAGATAGCGGCGATTGCGGCGCTGCCACCGCGTCCACGCATTTGGCCACAGCCGCGCCAGCGCAGCGGCGCTGAAAGCCAGACAAAAGAACAGCAGCGAGGTGCGCGCGGTGAAGCGGATCACCATGCGCACACCATCGACCTCGAAGCCCCGCATTCCGGCGATCCCGACCGACAGCGCAACCAGCGTCAGCGCGAGCACGGCGAACAGCTGCCAGCCCTCGAACCAGTTTTGACGTGTCGGCATGCCCAACTCTCCCTTGACCTTGCCGTCATTGCGAGGAGCCAACGGGTCGCGCGAATGCGCGCCCGATGACAGGCTCCACGACGAAGCAATCCATTCTTCCCAGGCGGCTCGATGGTTTGCTTCGCTGCGCTCGCAATGACGCGGATGCACATGTAATCATCAGTTACATTTGCCGCTTACGCATCGTCAATCCGTGTAATCGATGCTTACATTCACAAGCAGGTGATGTTAGGAGAGGCCATGCGCGCCACCTCCAAATCGACCGCCGCCAAAACGCCCGCCGCCAAGCCGCGCCGCCGCACCACCCGCACGCCGGCGCCAAAGCCCTATCACCACGGCGACCTCCGCCGGGTGCTGATCGACGCCGCGCTGCAACTGGTCGGCGAGGGCGGGCCGGATGCGGTCACCGTCCGCGAGGCCGCCCGCCGCGCCGGGGTTTCGCCCGGGGCGCCGTTCCGGCATTTTCCGAGTCGCGACGCCCTGATGAGCGCGGTGGCGGAGGAGGCGCAGCGGCGCTTCCGCGTCGAGATCGAGGCGGCGCTATCAGAGGCGCCGGCCGGTGATCCGTTGAGCCGGTTCCGCTGCCTGGGGCTGGCTTACCTGCGCTGGGCGATGAAGAACCC